>JAYURK010000051.1:0-18932 GCA_043756235.1 Ferruginibacter sp.
TGGTACTATTGGTCACGTGGATCACGGTAAAACAACACTTACAGCCGCTATAACCGATGTTTTGTCAAAAAGAGGTTTAGCGGAGAAAAAAAATTATGATGATATTGATGGTGCTCCTGAAGAAAAAGAAAGGGGTATTACAATTAATACTGCTCACGTAGAGTATGCTACTGATACCCGTCACTACGCTCACGTAGATTGTCCGGGTCACGCCGATTATGTAAAGAACATGATTACTGGTGCTGCACAAATGGACGGTGGTATACTTGTAGTTGCGGCTACTGATGGTCCTATGCCACAAACTAAAGAGCATATCCTGTTGGCTCGTCAGGTAGGTGTTCCTCAGCTGGTTGTTTTTATGAACAAAGTTGATTTGGTAGATGATCCTGAATTATTAGAATTAGTAGAAATGGAAATTCGTGAGTTGTTAACTTCTTACGGTTTTGATGGTGATAATACACCAATTATCCAGGGCTCTGCAACTGGCGCATTAGCCGGCGAAGAAAAGTGGGTAGCAAAAATTAACGAATTGATGGATGCTGTTGATAGCTACATTCCTATTCCTCCACGTTTGGTTGATTTACCATTCCTGATGAGTGTGGAAGACGTATTCTCTATCACTGGCCGTGGTACAGTTGCCACTGGTCGTATTGAAAGAGGACGTATTAAAGTTGGTGAAGCAATGGAAGTAGTAGGTTTAATGGAAAAACCATTAGCTACAACCTGTACCGGTGTAGAGATGTTTAAAAAATTATTAGACGAAGGAGAAGCCGGCGATAATGCAGGTCTGTTATTACGTGGTATTGAGAAAACTCAAATCCGTCGTGGTATGGTATTGTGCAAGCCGGGTTCTATTACTCCGCATACCGAATTTAAGGGTGAGGTTTATGTATTAAGCAAAGAAGAAGGCGGACGCCATACTCCATTCTTCAACAAATACCGTCCTCAGTTTTACTTCCGTACTACGGATGTAACCGGCGAAGTAACTTTAAATGCAGGTACAGAAATGGTGATGCCAGGCGATAACACTTCACTAAACGTGGTGTTAATTCAGCCAATCGCTATGGAAAAAGGTTTAAAGTTTGCGATTCGTGAAGGTGGCCGTACAGTAGGTGCTGGTCAGGTAACTGAAATTGTAAAATAAGCCCCGCCCATAAAGGGTAGATGGATGCTTTAAGATAAAACAAAGTACCTTTGGTTTTAACCTTGGGTACTTTGTTCTTTAAAAAGTTCTTTAAATTTACATACTCCAAAAGTCCCCTTCAGGGGATTTAGGGGTTTTTGCGGGCATGGTGCAACGGCTAGCATACGGGTCTCCAACACCCTTGATCTGGGTTCGAATCCTAGTGCCCGTGCTAAATAACGTTATTTCAAAAAGCGTTATTGGTACAGATTTTTGATGGCTAAATAAATAAGATTAACTGGGTATTATGAAAAAAATGTTTGATTATTTTAGGGACTCCTATAAAGAGCTGGTACAAAAAGTAACCTGGCCTTCATGGGATCAGCTGCAGCAGTCTACCATGATTGTGTTAGGTGCCACATTGGTAATTACACTTATGGTGGGCATCATGGACCTGGTTGCCAGCAATTCATTGAAATTTATTTACTCATTATTTTCGTAATTATGGAAGAAACAACACCAATTGTAGAAAAAGTGGAAAAGCCTGAAAAGGAAAGTAAGTGGTATGTACTTCGGGTAGTGAGTGGTAAAGAACGTAAAGTAAAAGAATACCTTGATAAAGACATTATCCGCAATGGATGGAGTAATGTTATTAAGCAGGTTTTTTTGCCGGTAGAAAAAGTATATAAGGTAGCCAACGGCAAAAAAGTAATGAGAGAAAGAAACTTTTATCCCGGGTATATAATGATAGAAGTGGCTGATGGAAAATTACACGACGACATGATTCAAACCATGAGTAATGTAAGTAACGTAATGCATTTTTTAACCGATGGTAAAGGCAGTAAAGGCAACATTATTTCTTTACGCAAAGCAGAAGTAAATAAAATGCTGGGTAAGGTAGATGAAATGAGTGATATAGGCGGTGTTACCATGAGCGAACCATTCATTATTGGCGAAACGGTAAAAATTATCGACGGACCTTTCAACGATTTTAACGGGGTAATTGAAGAAGTAAACGACGAAAAGAAAAAAATAAAGGTGCAGGTAAAAATATTCGGCCGTGCCACACCGGTAGAGTTAAGCTACATGCAGGTAGAAAAATTAGCATAAAAAATTGAAGCCACATTTTGTGGCTTTTTTTATAACCTTAAAAATTTGATGGTATGAAAAAAATGGTATTCTTATTTACACTTGTAATCCTCAGTATTTCCTTAATGGCGCAACCACCTAAAGGTCCGGCAAAAAAAGGAATGACCTTTGGCATTAAAACAACCGCCGATGGCGCCGTTGCAGCAAATGAATTAACCAATGTTATGGCCGATAAAACAACAGCCGGTGTAAAAGTAAAAGGAACCGTTACAGAAGTTTGCAAAGCCGAAGGATGCTGGATACGCATGCAAACCGCCAGTGGCACCATGCTAATAAAAATGAAAGACCACAGCTTTACCGTGCCCCTTGCCCTAAATGGTAAAACTATTGTAGCCGATGGTGTTGCCGAATTAAAAGAAACCTCAATTGAAATGCTGAAACACTATGCCGAAGACGCCGGAAAAACCAAAGCAGAAATTGACGCTATAACCACTGCTAAAAAAGAAATTGTTTTACAGGCAAAAGGGATTTTGGTGTTGTAAAATTTGCTGAAGAAAATATCATGGCTTCCCGGCTTTTGCCGGGATTTTTTAATCTCTTTATTATGAGCAGCATATTTATTTTACTATTGCTTGTTTTAATCCGCTTACTCACTTGCCCAAATACACTATAAATTTATATGCCTTAATTAAATGTGGAAATCTTTTTTAAACCTCGCTGGTATAATATCTCACATCTTTTTCTTATGTCTGTTTTATTATTTAATTGAATGTTTTTTCATTTTATAAAAAAACATAATTGCATTTATTCTTATTATCAGCTTTTGTTTGGAATAAAATATTTTACAATAAACCTGCGGCAATTAATAAATCCTGTCAGATATCCTTATTAATACCAGTTTATTTTTTAAGCATCTTAAATTTATCTTAAAGGCATTATGTAACTGTGCTATTACCTGTACATAAAGGAAAGATATGCGCTTAAAAAAAATGTAGCAATAATAATTATTTTCAATAGTTAAAGAAATTACTATTTAAATGTTGTTGAAATTAAGTTTTAAAAAAGAAATTAAATTAAAATAATAAATTTCGTGTACACACTTAAGGGCAAAAAAAGCACACTTATGGGCAAAAAGCGCACAGTTATAAAATGCAGGTGCAATAATTTATTTTATGTATTATGTTTACTGCATACCAATACTAAACAAGGGCTTACCACTTGTTAATCTCATTACCCTCCCGAAAAAAAACAGAAAAAGCTGAGGAAAACAACAGGAAAGTGTAGTTGTAAAACAAGAGCTTTGTGACTTGTGTGTAGGCAAATCTTTCATATTAAAGACATAAGGAATTACATTAAAACCCAAAACTATGTGTATGCGGAAATTATTTTTTCTATTAGTTATTTGTACTTTTTTTGTTTTTGCAAATGCACAAACATATACCAGTGGCTTAACAGCAACGGGTACAGGCACTTCAACCAATGTAAGATTGGGCGGAGCTAATCCTTTGTTGGTCAATACTACAGTAGATTTAAGTACTTTTACTTTTGGTTTTAAAACTACAGCTTTACCAAGCTTATTTACAATTTTAAATAATGGCAGAATAGGTGTAGGTATTTCCCCAACTTCATTATTCCATTTAAAAGCAGGTACTGCAGCAGCAAATACCGCACCTTTAAAATTTACAAGTGGGGTAAACTTATCTGCACCCGAAGCTGGAACGATGGAATTTAATGGTACAAGTTTATTTTTTACCCCTTCAACAGCTCCAGTTACCCGTAGAACAATTGCGTTTGCCGATTTATCAAATATTACCAGCATATTGGGTATTGCAAACGGCGGCACTGGCGCTACAACACCTACGGCTGCCCTCACTAATCTTTTACCTGTACAAACTGGCTTAGCTAACAGATTTTTGCAAACAAATGGTACCAGTGCAAGTTGGGTGGCTGCCGGTGGAACAGGTACAGTAACTGCTTTTGGTTTTACTAATGCCAATGGTTTTACGGGTACAGTTGCTACAGCTACTACTACACCTGCTTTAACCATAGGCACAACGTTAAATGGCTTGTTAAGAGGTAACGGGACTGGTTTAAATACTGGGCAGGCAAATTTAGCTTCTGAAGTATCAGGTATACTGCCTTTCGCAAATGGAGGTACGGGCTTAAATACTGTTGGTGCCAATGGAACAGTTTTAACTATTAACGCCGGAGTTCCAACCTGGCTTACTCCAGCAACAAGTGTAAGCTCACAATGGACCACATCTGGCAACGATATTTATTATGCAAACTTGTTAGGAAATATTGGAATTAGCACATCAGCTCCTCGTTATAAATTGGATTTAGCTAGAATTGGAGGGGACAATCAGGAAGATTTCATTGCCTTAGGTGTAAATAATGGGCCTGCAATTGGGTCTTCAACCTTATTGGGAGGCGGTATTGTCTGGAAAGCAAATTACCCAGGTTATACAAAACGATCGGCAGGGATAGTGCAAACTGCAGAGGCTAACAGCTTTAGGGCAGGACTAGCCTTTTTTACTAACGGAACAAATGACGCCACCACAGATTGGATTGAAAGAATGAGAATTACAAAAGACGGCAATATTGGAATTGGTACTTCATCCCCATCCGAAAAATTACACGTTGTTGGTAACACCTTTATTTCCGGTAATATTACCTCTCCTGGCTCAGGTTCAGGTTCTGAAAAATTTGGCAGCTCAGCTTCAGTGGGTGCCAATAATTTTTCATTGGCATTAGGTTATAATGCCATTACAACCGGTCACGAGAGTGTTGCACTTGGATATTATGCTAAAGCTGGTTTACAAAGCACTGCTATAGGTAATAATACACAGGCTACAGGTTTTGCGTCAACTATGATTGGTGCAGGGGCAGTTGATAACGGCGTGAGTTACTTAACGGGTATAGGGGCTTCAATTTATAATCCGGGATACTTTTCTGGCGGCTCTTACCTTAATTCAGGGATGATTAATATTGGATATAATAATATTTCAACTGGGTTTAATCGTACTTACTTAGTTGGTGCAAATCTTACTGCAGACAGAGATAATCAGATGCTTATTGGTAATGGCCTGGCAGGAGGCTTTCTTAATGATATAGTTTTAGGTGGAGGCTTATCAAATAATTTAGCTGCTAGCTATGGGCCGTTATCAGTAAGAACAACTGACGGCAGTGGCGCAAATTCAGCCGGTATGCCCCTTAGTTTTAAAGGTGGTAAAAGTACAGGCTCAGCTTCGGGTGGCTATTTATCTTTTTATACAACACCCGCAGGTGTTTCTGGTTCAATTGCAAATGCCGAAGTTGAAAGAATGCGTATTGATGCTAATGGGGCACTATCGTTTAATGGCTCGGCCGGCACAGCTGGCCAGGTATTAACAAGTGCAGGCGCTGGTGCTGCACCAACATGGGCTACACCTGCAGAGGGTGGTAGTGAAGGATGGGGGTTAACAGGTAATGGTGGTACAAATTCAGCGGTAAATTTTATTGGTACAACAGATGATAAGGATGTAATTTTTAAACGAAATGGCATTCAATCAGGATTATTAAGTGGCGACCAATGGAATACGTCGTTCGGTATTGGAGCTTTAAATCCGTTAAGCCTAAACCCTAATGGAGATGGAAGAGGACATAATAATGCATTTGGTTATGAGGCATTACATTCTAATACAAATGGTTGGGGCAATGATGCATTTGGTACACAGGCATTATATTCAAATACAACTGGTGTGTTCAATGTAGCTTTTGGTGCAAGGAGCCTATATGCCAATTATTCAGGAAATGATAATATTGCAGTTGGGGCTTATTCACTTAAGAGTAATACAACTGGTTATAATAATTTAGCTGTAGGCACCTCTGCATTATATAATAATACCCTGGGAAAAGCTAACATAGGACTAGGTGTTAGAGTACTTGAGTATAATACAATTGGTGATTATAATTTTGGTGCTGGCGAAACTACATTACATTCAAATACCTCGGGAATGAGTAATGTTGGTATTGCGTATCAATCACTTTTTGCCAATACAACCGGGAATGCTAATATTGGGATTGGCCAAACCGCTCTGGTGTCGAATATTAGCGGAAATTTCAACATTGGAATTGGCAATAGTGCTGGAAACAATCTTACTACAGGGGATGATAACATTGCTATCGGTAACAGAGCTACCTTCCCGAATACCAGCGGTTCAGGGCAGCTAAATATAGGAAATGTAATATTTGGTACGGGCTTAACTCATAACTACAATTCAGAAACTGATCCTCCAATACCCAATGGTAATATTGGAATCGGCAAAATTTCACCCATAGAAAAATTAGATGTTAATGGAAACATTTATACTAATGCAAAAGTACTTATTGGTACTTTAGGATTAAATACCGGTACTCATTCCTTAGCAGTAAACGGTTCTGCAATATTTACAAAAGCAGTAGTAAAATTAACTACTGCGCCCTGGCCCGACTACGTATTCAAACCCACCTACAAACTCCCCTCGCTTAAAGAACTTGAAAAATACCTCTTAAAAAATCAGCATCTTCCCGATGTACCATCTGCTGCCGAAGTAGAAAAAAATGGTATTGATTTGGGCGATAACCAAACCATTTTATTAAAAAAGGTAGAAGAGCTAACCCTATATATGATTGAATTAAATAAAAAAGTAGAAGCGCTGGCAAAAGAAAATGAAGCACTGAAGAAAAAAATAAATCCAACTAATCAATAAATCTGCAATCCCTTAAAATGCAAATTGTAAAAACAATAAGCTGCATTCTGTTTATGAGTATATGTGTGCGATACATGTATGCTCAGGTGCTGCAACCTGCTGTTTTATCCAATAATAATTTATTGTTCGGTACTACTCAATTTATTAAAACAGATTTTGGCTTAATTATTAATCAGTATTATAAAAATGGTTGTAAAAGCTATTGGATTAAAACAGATTTTATAAGAGATTCTGTAATAGTGCCCTTGGAATATATAGCCAGGATTTATAAAGAACCGGCTAAACCAAAATTAATTACAGTGCATGGTAATGTTTCGTACGATTTTTTTTACCGTTCTAAAATTGATACACCATTCAGCCAGCAAAACCTGCAGCAGCATACCGAAAGGGTATGGCTTGATGTGGTTATTAAAGAAAAATATCCTTTTAAAGTTGGCTTTACTGCAAGGCAAAGTAATTCTCCTTTTTTCAGGGATTTATACAATATGAATTTAAATTTTGACAGGTATGGTTACACCAAAAATATAAAGCAGCAACTAGTGAGCAGGCTTACAACTGTTAAATGGCAAAACCCCGATTTAAAAATTATTGACACCGCTTTAAAATTGCAATTAAAACGTTACCACGGGTTAAAAAATTTTATAAACGGGCCCGAGGCTTTGCAACGGATAATTGAAGAAAGGGAAAGATTATTTTTTAATAAACAAAAAATTCAAACTGCGTCAAAAGATGCTCCTGTTTTGGTAATTCCAGTTTACCATAAAATAAAACTAAATAATGGGCAACCATTTATTTTAAAAACTGATTCATTGGTAAGCACTGCAAATGAAAAAGTTTCAATCCCTTCAGATTCTTCATTTGCTGCAGATATTAAAAATAAAAAAGAAGAGTTGGATAAATTAGAAAAATCTATTGCTTTGTTAAAACACCAGTCAGACAGTATAAAAAATAGCATTACTCAAAGCATTGCAAAAGTTAAGCAATCCATTTATAAAGCTTCCAACCCTAAAGAATTGGAAAAGCTGGCCAAAGAAAACGGTATTGCCGAAACTAAAAATGAAAAACTCCAAAGCATTCTTTCTAATATAAAAACTTTTGGTGTAGGAAGAAGCATGGTGGACTATACTGAACTAACTGCTCAAAACATAATGCTAACTGGTATAAATGTAGAATATAATCCATCTTACTATGCAGCATTTGCGGCAGGTAAGATGGATTATGGCTTTCGTGATTTTTTTGGAAGGGGAATAAAGCAAAAAAATCAACATTTATTGTTAGGCCGTATTGGTTGGGGTAATAAAGATAAGCGCTCTGTTATTCTTACCCTATTCAACGGCAGAAAAAATAATTATGCAGGTGTGCTTGCGGCCGATAGTGGTAACAATACGGCTAAATTATTTGGATACTCAGTTGAAACAACTATTAAAAAAAACGAAAACACTTTTTTTAGTGCAGAAGTAGCAAAGTCAACTAAAACTAAAATTGCACCAACGGCCACAGGTACAGCAGCAGCAAATAAACCAGATAATTTATTTAAGTACAACGACGATTCAAATATGGGTTTTAACATTAAAGCACAAACGGCAATACCCGAAACAGATACCAAACTAAGTGGCTTTTTCAGAAAATCTGGCGAACAATTTCAATCATTCAGTTTATTTACTTACAACACTAACCAGCAGGCGTGGCAGCTAAGGGCCGATCAGTCTTTATTAAAAAGAAAAATTAATGTAACTGCAATGCTCAGGCAAAATGATTTTACTAATCCGCTTACCAATAAAACATTTAAAACAACTACGGTTTTTAAATCGTTGCAATTAAATGTAAAGGTGCCACGTTGGCCGGTTATAAATGCCGGTTATTACCCAGGCACTCAATTTTATATTGTAGATAATAATACAGTTACAGAAAATGCCTACTATATTCTTAATGGTGCTGCTTTGTATGCATACAGGTATAAAGATATTGCAATGAACAGTTCGTTTATCTACAACCGCTATTTTAACCAGGCAACCGATTCTGGTTTTGTTTTGTACAAAGGCGTCAACTATATTTTATCGCAGGCGGTTACAGTAAATAAATTGCAATTAGAGGCCAATTACAGTTACAACAAACAATTTGAACTAAACTATTATACTTTAGATGCCAATGGTGATTACAGTTTAAAAAAGTTTTTAAGAATAGGCGGCGGCATTAAATATAATCATGTGTTAAGTGGAAAAAATTATTGGGGTCAATCAGTAAGGGTAAGTGCCAATTTTAAAAAGTTTGGTGGGCTTCAATTGCATTACGAAAAATCTTATTTACCAACTATACAGCAAACCTTATACCCTGTGGAAATAGGCAGGGTTAGCTGGTATAAAATTTTTTAGAATGAGAACAAAAATAGTTGTGTTATTAATTAGTTGCCTGCCTTTTTTTGCAAAGGCACAAATAACATTAACCACACAGTTGCCCAATAACGGCATGCTGCTGAAAGAACAATTATGGAACTTGGTAATTATTAATAACAGTAATGATATTGCTGAGTTAAAATTGCAGGTGGATGTAAGAGATTTGTTGCTGGGCCAATCGGTAATAAATGCAAGTGCAGGAAAATTGATAGTTGGTAAAGGAATGAAATTAATAACAGTAAAAGATGTACAGCCAATTATGTACAATTATGTTGCAACAGAGTTTTCAGGTAACTATTTACCCTGTGGCAGTTACACCATTAATTACCGTTTAATTCAGGAAACAATTAAAGGAGATGTTCCGGTTGCTGACGAAGTTGTAAAAATAAATGTAACGCCTTTAAGCCCTCCGTTATTAACCACACCTGCAGATAAATCAAGTATAGAAACGGTGTACCCTCAATTTACCTGGATGCCCCCTGCACCAATGCAAATGTTTAACCCATTATTGTATGATATAACGGTTGTTGCAGTGGAGGAAGGGCAGGCGGCCAAAGAAGCCATGGAATTTAATAAGCCGGTTTATATTAATACCAATTTGCAAAACCCTGCCGAAAAAATGCCCACCAGTTTCGAACAATTGCAACAGGGTAAAACTTATGCCTGGCAGGTAGTAGCACGCAGTGGTAATAGTTGCGCCGCACCAACAGAGGTTTTTATGTTTACCATTGGTAAAGATACTATTGCAAAAATAATTGACCAGACGCCGTTTATCAAAATAAGTAAAACAGGTACTGAAGTAACAGTGGTTCACCAGGGAATAATAAAAATGGAGTACTTCAATAATTGCGGCGATAAAAAACTGACATTCTCTGTGTATAAAATAACTGATAAAGAAAAAAATAGCACACAACCGGTGCAATTTGATCTGGAATTGCAAAATGGACAGAATTTTTTACAATACAACATAGCAAAAAAAACAAAACTGGATGAAAACACAGTGTACGAGGTATCAGTTATAAACTGCAGGGGTGAAGAATGGTTGATGAAATTTATTCCTGTTTACTACAGTAAGTAAATATTTAGAAAAATAATTTAAAAAAAACTGACAAAATAAACAAAGCTTATGTTAACGTTTTTGATTAGGAAAAGGCAGAGAACAATTGCATGGTTTCTTTTTTTATTGTTTTATACTGATATGATAGGTGCTGCTTATGCTTCTGGAAGTAAATATTTTATGCCGGCAATTGTTGTTTATAATCATAAAAGTGTAGCTGCAAATAATAACAGTCTGTATAGTTCAATCCCATCAATAACTGCAGAGCTATTGGAAAAAAAAGAAATAAAACCAGTTTCACGGGTTTCAAATAAAATAGTTAACAAACAATCTAATAACAGTTCTTCCTCAGTTACTGGGTCACTTGTAAATGTTTCAACAAAAAAAAATAAACCAGCAAAATTAAATATTGGAGGCCCGGGCCAGCCCGAAATGTCCACCTTTAAATCGGTGGGTGCAGATAATATGGTAAACCTCTTTACCGGCGATTTTTCTTACAATATTCCTTTGCTGGATGTAGATGGTTACCCAATAAATATTTTTTACAATGCCCAGCCAACAATGGATCAGGAAGCCAGTTGGGTAGGCTTGGGTTGGAATGTTAATCCGGGTGTAATTAATAGAAACATGAGAGGGTTACCCGATGATTTTGATGGTTCAGATAAAGTAACCAAAGAACAATCAATGAAACCGGATATTACAATCGGGGTTAATGGTTCAAAGAATAAAGAAGTGCTTGGAAAGCCTTTTTCAAAAGGTTATAGTGTAGGTGCATTTTATAATTCTAAAAGAGGGGTAGGTTTAGAGGTAGGGGTAAATGGCGAATTTAGGGCTCATGAAAAAATTACTGAAACGGTTAAAGATGACAAGACAAGTTTTGACACCTCTGGAGTTTATCCAAAGGGATTGCAGTTTGGATTAAATGTAAATTCTCAAACAGGATTAACACCTAGTGTTTCTTTTTCTAAAAATCTTACAATAAAAGATAAAGAGTCTCACTTTGGTTTAAGCACTTCAATCGATTTTAATTCAAGATCTGGCCTAGGAGATTTACGGTTAAGTGGAGAAATGGCTAACTATAAATATGGTGAGAATAATAAGATAGAGGCATCTTCAAGTGCTCCTATATTTTCTTCTAATTTAAGCTTTGCTCGTAGCTCCTTTACGCCTTCCATACGTATGCCGGTTACAAATTTTAACGCTACATTTTCATTAAAAGTTGGGAGAGAAGATAAACCTGGTATAACTAAAACATTTGCTATCTCTGGCTACTATACCCGAAGCAGCATTAGAGAGATTTACAGGGTACAAACCAAAGATGCTTATGGATTTATGTACTACGAAAAAGCAAATGCTGATAAAAATGCATTGTTGGATTTTAATCGTATAAACGATGGAAGCTTTACAAAAAAAACACCAGTTATTTCTCTACCTGTTTATACCTACGATGTGTTTTCTATAAGTGGACAAGGAACTGGAGGGAACTTTAGGGGGTACCGTGGTAATATGGGATATGTCCGGGACAATTATACCCGTACAAATCCAGGTAAAGTTAATGTGGGGGTTGATTTGGGAATGGGAGGTATAGCAAAAGCTGGGGTTATTATTGGCGGAGTGTATTCAGCTACCATAGCGGGAAATTGGGGGACTGAAAATGCTTTAAAACATACTGCTGCATTTAAAGAATCCGATAAATTGGAACAGGGTGGATTTTATTTTAAAAACCCTGGAGAAAAAGCTATCGTTGATGAAGCGTATTACAACAATATGGGGCAGGATAAATTAATGCGGCCCATAATGGGTACAACAGTAGGTATAGAAGCAGGTCCGCCTTTTTTATTACCAACAACAACTTTAAAAAGTAAATTTCAGCTATTTAATAACAGTAGATTAAAGGATGGGGTTGCAGAAATTAATTTTGATAATAGTTATCGTAAAGAAAGAGATAAACGTTCACAGGTAATTTCTTATTTAACGGCACTGGATGCCGACCGTGTGGGGCTGGATAAATATATTTATTCCTATCAGGAAAATGTTTTTAAACCCGGTATGTGCGGTATGGATTTAAATTACCGAACACCTATTGAACGATATACTCTCCAGCCAATTGATGACCAAAGTATTGAATATCGTAAACGCCACCATATTTCTGAAATAACAGTACAGGAGGGCAGCAAAAGATATATTTATGGCTTGCCTGTTTATCAGTTAAAGCAAAAGGAAGTTACATTTAGTGTAGGAGAAAATAAAATCGTCGATCCGGTTAAAGGGCTGGTAAATTATGAACCGGGAATTGATAACACTTCTGCTAATACACAGGGTAAAGATGGCTTGTTCCAGTCTGAAACGGTTGACCCCTATGCCCACTCTTTTTTATTAACAGCAATCCTCTCACCAGATTATTCCGATTTAAAAGGAGATGGTATTTCTGATGATGATTTAGGTACAGCAATAAAATTTAATTACAGCAGGGTTAATAAAAAATCATCTTCTCCTAATAGCTGGGTTAATATGAACTGGCGTTTGCCAGTAGAAGAAAATAAAGCAAATTTTAACAGGGGGCTTGTTACTGCCAATGCGGTTACTGCCGATAATAAGGCTTTATATACTTATGGTGTAAAAGAGTTGTGGTATACCCATTCTATTGAATCAAAAAATATGATTGCAACCTTTACTGTATCTGACAGAAAGGATGGCTATGGAGTAATTAATGAAAATGGGGGTATTAAAGCTGATGCTAACGGTGCATGTCAGAAAAAACTTGATCGTATTGATCTGTACTCTAAAGCCGATTTTGTTAAGTATGGTACAAATGCAAAACCTATCAAAACCGTACATTTTACATACACTTATAAACTATGTAAAAATTATACTTTGTTTAATGGTGATGCGTCGCAGGGAAATGGTAAATTAACTTTAGAAAGTATTTATTTTACCTACAATAACAATGCACATCAAAAAAATAAATACCGCTTTAAATATGCAAATGAAGATGCAACCGCAGCCTACAATTCTTTAGAAAACGATAGATGGGGGAATTATAAACCTCATACTCAAAATCCTGGAGGCAACACTTCCAACGAAGATTATCCATACACAAATCAAAACAAAAGCCAGGCAGATGCAAATGCTGGAATATGGAGCTTAAACCAGGTTTTATTGCCAAGCGGTGCAAAAATTGATGTTACTTATGAGGCAGATGATTATGGGTATGTGCAAAACAGAAGAGCCGCACAAATGACCAGCATTTTAGGATTTGGCATAGATGAAAATGCTACTCCCGAAAATAAATTGTTTAACAATACAGGAGCAAAAGTGCCATGGGATTTTTCAGGTTATGATTACAGGTATGTTTTTTTTAATGCACCCGTATTAGTAAAAACTAAGGATGATATCAGCAGGTTGTATTTACAGGATTTTAAACAGCTGTTACTTAAATTATGGGTTAAAATTCCTAAGGATGATGGATATGAACCCATATTTGTGTATTGTAACATTGATGATTTTGGTGTAGTGGCTGCATCAGGCAATCCTACATCTGGGTATAACAAATTTTTTATTAAAGTGGCTAAAGCATCTCACAATAATGGCAGCCAGATTATGGAAACAGTGTACCAGTTTCTAAGAGATCAAATACCTGCAAAAGCCTTTCCGGGTTATGATGTTAGCGATAGAAATGTAGGAGGTCAGGTTATAAAATCTTTATATGGTATAGTTAATAATGTGCGTACAGGCGTTACCGGTTTTGAAAACAATGCCCGTTGGGATGGATGGTGTAAGCAGGTGAATGCTGTAAGATCAGTTGCCCGTTTGTCTAACCCCGATTTTAAGAAGATTGGGGGAGGGCATAGGGTAAAATGTAAAAATTACAGATAATTTCAAAAGAATGGTAGGCAGTAATGCAGAAATTGCTGCTGTTTACGGACAAGAGTACGATTATACAACTACAGAAATTATAAACGGACAATCAAAAATTACCAGTAGTGGCGTGGCATCATACGAACCGGGCGTAGGTAATGAAGAAAATCCTTTCAGGGAAATATTGCAATATTCTAATAACAACCCTTTAGGCCCTACAGCAAACAGTAATATAGAATTACCCATTGCCGAAATGTTTTTTCCCTCACCATCGGTTGGGTATAGTAAGGTTACTGTAAAAAGTATCCACAATAAAACCAATAAAAATATTAAATCGGGTGTGGGTATGCAGGAGTCGCAATTCTTTACCACAAAAGATTTCCCAACGCTTAGCGAATTTACCGACTTTGACAAAGCAAGCCGGCATCATTTTAATCCAACGCCTATTTACAAAATTTTTAATTATGCCGGAAAAGATTACATGACCCTTTCGCAGGGATTTAGGGTAGTATTAAACGATATGAACGGGAAGGTAAAAATGCAGGCCAGCTATTCCGAAAATGATTTAAAAAATCCCATCAATAAAACCACCTATTTCTATCGTATGAATAAAACTGGCGAAAATAAATTTAAGCTGGATAATGTAGTGCCAGTTATGGGTGGGCCAGATGGAAAAATTACTAGTAAGTTAATAGGTAAAGATATTGAGATAATGAATGATTTCAGGGAGCACTTTTCATTTTCACATTCTGCACAAATACCCTTAAATCTGGATGCTTTTGAATTAGGCTCATGGCCATTCTTAATCCCATCAGTTTTCAGGGCTGTATTCAGGGACGAAACATTATTTCGATCTGCTACTACTTTAAAAATAGTAAACGAGTTTGGTATATTAGATAGCGTGCAAAATATGGACAAGGGCAGTATTGTGGGAACAAAAAATTTGGTGTACGATGCTGAAACAGGCGAAGTACTGGTTAGCCGCACCAGCAACGAGTTTAATAAATCCATTTACAATTTTAGCTATCCGGCTTATTGGGCTAATCAGGGCATGGGGCCAGCGTATAAAAATATTGATGCAACAGTTAAAAATCTATTGTTCCGCAATGGCAAAATAGAAGGAGGGCTTACCGAAAATGAAATAAATACCATTTTTGAAAGTGGCGATGAAATTTATGTAAACGATAAGGCGCTAACTGGCCCTAAAGATAACGCCGGGTGTATTGCAAATGGAAACGGAAGCGCCTGCGTTTTGCTGCCACAAAGCAGCGAATACCGTATATGGGCACTCGATATAGCAAAAGACTCAAGAAATGTCACAAAAGAATTTATTTTTATCGACCGCTACGGAACCCCTTACAACGCTGCAGACGCAGACATACGAATCATACGCAGCGGCAGGCGCAATATGACTGAGGCTTCTGTGGGTAGTATTACCAGCATGGCCAACCCAATATTGTTTATGCCCGATAATATTACCTACGATAAAATTTTTATCAACAACAATACTGATATAGTAAATACTGGCGCTATCGAATTTAAAGAAAAATGGAAAACCCAGGATGCGTTTTTTACTAAAGATGAAATTCAACGAGTAGTTCGCCAGGCGCCTATACTAACAAATGATGTTAATATAACACAAAATGCTGCCTTTGCAGCATATGCTCCAAAGGGAAAGTCTAGAAAAAAACAATTATACCAGAATCCGGATCATTTTATTGCAGCTCAGTATGATGGTGGTAAAAGTCAGCCGGATTATAAACACAGAAGCTGGCTCCTGTTTAATTTTGATAACCTTACTAGCATTAATGCTAATAGTAATATTATTTCGGCAAAGCTTAATTTACCTGCTCACAGGGATTACCACAGGATTAATGTAGATGGAGCTTTCAGCGGAACAGATCATAATTATTTCAGTCCGCATTATGCACCCGGAGGACATAATAATGATTTTATTATATCCAGAATGCAATCGGCATGGCCGGCTTTTGGTGACTGGAACGCTTGGGAAAAGAAATTTGAAACATCGCCACCTTCCGGCGTTAATAACAGTAAATATGTTTCAGGCACTGTTCCTTTCCCGGGGTTTGCAAATACTGATTTCAATGAAGATATAACACAAGTAGTTCGGGGAATGTTAAAAGATAAGTATGATCCGGCAAAGGGGTACGCTACAGCCCTGATGATTAATTTATTTAGAGAAGATATAAAAAATACAAGTGTAGCAAGGGTGTGCTTTGAAAAAAATAATCCTTATATTCCTCAAAGGTATATTTTCCTTAAACTGAAATACTATAATTGCGTTGCAGAAAATCCAATTGTGTATCAGGGACCTGCTGCTAATGCACCAATTACGCCTCCTGCAGGCTACATGTATTGTAATACAGATGAAAAAGTCACGAATTGCTATTCGGTTTTTACACGTGATTATATAAATCCTTATGTACAGGGCTTACTTGGCAATTGGCGCCCTTTAAAAAGCTATGTATATAATGGAGAAAGAAGAGAGCAGGATCCCACAACCACCACAACCAACATAAGTAAAGATGGCATTATTAAAGAGTTTGAAACTTTCTGGAGTTTAGATGTTAATAATAAATTAATGACCAGAACAAATATCAACAGTACCAAATGGGTTTGGAACAGCGAGATAACACAATACAACCGTAAAGGTGCCGAGCTGGAAAATTTTGATCCTTTGGGAAGGTATAATACAGGAATATATGGTTATAACGAATCTTTACCTGTTGCTGTGGTTAATAACTCCCGGCTAAGGCTAAGTGCTTTTGATGGGTTTGAAGATTATTTCTTTAAAGATCAAAGTTGCGATTTATACTGTCAGCCAAATAAAAGGCATTTTGATACAAAAATAAATACCACACAGTTAGACGAAACACAGGCTCATACAGGAAAATATAGTTTTAAAACTGCCGCAAATACAACATCAACTATTAAAATAAAAACCTTACCTGGTAATACTGTAACTGAGCCAGATATTTTTATACAAGCAACTAAAATTTTAACAAATGTTCCATGGGTAGTGCCTAAAGGAAAAGGTTTAATTGGAAATTATATCCATGGTTCAACATCATGGGGAACAAGGATTGACGAGCAGGTGAGCGTGTATTATGATAAGGGGACATCTAATATACCTTTCGGTTTACCCTATCAAGGGGGTAATACTATCGGTTGGAGTGGCAAATTTCAGGTGGCCGAAAATGGAATATACAGATTCAATTCTTCTATATTTAATGACAAAGCTCAGATTACAATTAGCAAACCGGGAGTATTTAGTACTATTGTTTTTCAGAAATGTAATTCTCACATTAACTGCTCATCAATTTTTACTCCTGTAACCTTAAGTGCAGGTGAATTATATGATGTAAGTATTCTGATGCTTGATGAAACCAGCGGAAAAAAGAATGCGGGGGGCATTACATTTTCATGGCTTAATACCTGCAAAAATAAATGGGAGCTTGTTCCTAAGGCAAATCTTTATCCAACGGCAGCTGATGCAGCAGGATCAATTATCTCCACAAATACTACCTGTACCAAAATAGACCAGATAAAAGCACTCGGCAATTACCTGATAGATGAATTCAATCTGATACCCGGCAATAAAATGGTTGCCAGTGTATGGGTTAAAAAAGGCATTACCGATTGCAGGTGTCCAGGTTACATAGGTTTTGGTATTAAACTAAAAGACCAGAACGGCAATATAATAACTGATGGCAATTTTGCGCCAAAAAGTAATATAATAGAAGGGTGGCAATTATTCGAAGCAACATTTAATGTACCCTCAGGAACAGAAATGGATTTTTTCATTGATAACACAAGCGGCGAAGCGCTGTTTATTGATGATATACGTTTTCATCCCTACAATGCCAATATGAAATCTTTTGTGTACAATCCATACAACCTTAAACCTGCTGCAGAACTTGATGAAAATAACTATGCCACTTTTTATGAGTATGACAATGATGGTACTTTGATAAGGGTTAAAAAAGAAACAAAACTTGGCATTAAAACCATACAGGAAACAAGGAGTGGTTTGCAAAAAAATATAACTGATTTTTAAAAGTATCAATTAATAAACGGGTAACAACCCGAAATTAAAAAAGTGAACTATTGTAAAATGAAAAAAATAAACATCTTACTGCTGTGCTGTACTGCTTTTGTACAATTTTTACAGGCTCAAAGCCCCTTGCTTGATTCTGCAAAAAACGAGCTTTATCGTATTAATAAAGTATTCGACAGCAGCCAATACCTGGCCTTCGATTTAAATATTTCTTATAAGAGCGATTCTTCAGGCACTATTATGCAAACAGACAATACGTCTGGTAATTATGTACTTAATAAAAAGAACCTTTATTATCAACTGGGCAGTACTCAATATGTACAAACCGATTCATTCTCCTACAATATTTATAGCGATGAGAAAATGATGATAATGACAAAAAACTTAATACCCGAAAACAGTGATGTTTTTCCTTTAAGGACATTTGTGGATTCTACTATTCAGTATTATGGAAATGCTTTTACTATTACTATCGATACTTCGGCAATTGACTCTGTAGATTATATAAAAAGAATCATTGTTGTCCGACTAAAATCGGGTAAAAAAATGCTGTAACCCTTTATTACAAAAGGTTACAGGCTAAAAATTTACAGTTTCAATATTG
>JAYURK010000052.1:0-18809 GCA_043756235.1 Ferruginibacter sp.
GCATGGCTGGCAACATCAAATTAAAAACGATATCATTTTAAATTATCAAATTAATTACGAGAAGCAAATGCTGGCGGCAGGTAATAATTTTTTACTGAACACCACTGCCGAAGCAAGATTGGGAACACTTAATAATAAACTAAGTGGCGGATTTAATTTTATGGCAGGCCGTTTTAATAAAAGATATGCACCGGTGAATTATACAAAAAGAAAAGCTGAATACTATTTTTACGGACAAAGCCGCATAAATTTTATTGGGTACGATGCCACTATGCAGGGCGGCTTGTTTAACCGTAAAAGTCCATACACCATCGCAGGCAATAATATTTCCCGGTCAACTTTTCAAGCCGATGCAGGTGTAATTGTAAATTTTAAAAAATTGTACCTCTCCTACACTCAATCATTTTTAACCAAAGAATTTAAACAGGGTAAAAACCATCGCTGGGGCGGCATCAGCATTGGATTTGCATTATAGAAAACTAATCAGCCAATTAACTGATAAACCAATAAAGCAATTTACCTTTGCCAAAAAATAAACAGTTTGGAAATAAGTAACCGAAAGGCATATCACGAATATTTTTTTGAAGATAAATATATAGCCGGGCTTGTATTACAGGGCACCGAAATAAAAAGTTTACGTGCCGGCAAAGCCAGTTTTAACGACAGCTATTGCATTTTTCATGATGGAGAGTTATTTGTAAAAAGCCTGCACATTTCAGAATATAACTTTGGCACCTACACCAACCACGAGCCCATGCAGGAAAGAAAACTGCTGATGAATAAAAGAGAACTGCGTAAGCTTGAAAATAAAATAAAAGAAAAAGGTTATTCTATTATTCCGCTTAAAATATTTTTAACCGAAAAAGGTTTTTTTAAAATGGAAATTGGGCTGGGTAAGGGCAAAAAAAATTACGATAAAAGAGAAACTATTAAGGAAAGAGAAACAGACAGGGATATTAAGAGAAAGTATGGGATATAGTTTAGGGTTTTCTGTTGGAGACCCTTTGTTACCCACTGCATATACCCGGTAATTATAAACGAGGTTTTCACCGCAATTATTCACTGAACAAACTTAGTTCCCCTTTAGGAAGCAGGGGCCTAACATTCACTTAAACTAATGGGAATATTTACGGCCAGCCCACCATCGGCAGTTTCTTTATATTTACTATTCATATCTAATGCCGTATCCCACATCGTTTTTATTACACCATCCAAACTTACTTTTGCAAAATCCGGTGTGCTTTGTAATGCAAGCTGGCAGGCAGTTATAGCTTTTATTGCCCCCATAGTATTTCTTTCTATACAGGGTATTTGCACCAACCCGCCTATCGGGTCGCAGGTTAAACCCAGATGGTGTTCCATCGCAATTTCTGCAGCCATTAAGGTTTGCCGCTGCGTACCTCCCATACATTCTGTAAGCGCAGCAGCAGCCATCGCACTGCTTACACCAATCTCTGCCTGACATCCACCCATAGCCGCAGATATGGTAGCACCTTTTTTAAATATGCTGCCCACTTCTGCAGCAGTTAATAAAAATTGAATTATTTTTTCTTCACTATCTCCATCACAAAAAATAATAAAATACTGCAGTACGGCAGGTATTACGCCGGCTGCCCCATTGGTAGGCGCAGTAACTACTCTTCTAAAACTTGCGTTCTCTTCATTTACTGCAAGTGCAAAACAACTTACCCAATCTAAAATATATTTAAAATCGCTGCCGCCTTTTTTTATTGCCTGCACCCAGCTATCATAGTCGTGGTAAACACGGCCGTTCAATAATTTTTTATTCAATACCTCCCCCCGCCTTTTTACATTTAAGCCGCCCGGTAAAATGCCACCGGTATTGCAGCCCCGGTAAATGCATTCCCGCATTACCTTCCAAATATTTAATACCCCTGCTTTTGTTGCCGCCTCAGTGCGCCAGCTACTTTCGTTTTCTAAAACTACATCACTAACATTTAACCCGGTTTTACGGCACCAATGCAATAATTCATCTGCAGTATTTATAGGAAAAGGAAGACTTATTTCATCACCGGTGCTATCGCTCTCCCCTTCTTTTTTTACAAAACCGCCTCCAATAGAATAATAGGTTGCTGCCAGTGTATCTTGGTTATTAAATTTAACTAAAAAGGTTAAAGCGTTGGGATGAAATGGCAGGGTTTCGCTGTACAAAAACTCAATGTCTTCTGCCGGATCAAAATCAATTTCGTGTTTACCGGCAAGCAATATTTTTTTCATTGCTTTTATATCGGCCATCTTTGCACTAATATTATCTACCTCAAAAGTTACCGGGTCTTCCCCGCTTAAGCCTAATTGCACCGCTATATCAGTACCATGCCCAATACCAGTTTTTGCCAACGAACCATACAGTAACACTTCAATACTCTTAACATCATTCAAAATATTTTTTTGCTGCAGCAAAAAGGTGAACTGCTGTGCCGCACGCCATGGCCCCAGGGTATGGCTGCTGGAAGGCCCTACCCCAATTTTAAACATATCAAATACCGAAATGGCTTCGTGGCTCAAGGTATTTTTTTTATTGCACATCAACTAAATCAATTGTAAAAATCAGGTTAGAGCCGGGAGGAATAGAACCTACTGCGTTACAACCATATCCTAAAGATGGTGGCAGGAATAATTTTATAGTGCCGCCTTTTTTAATTAACGGAATACCTTTTTGCCATCCTAATATTAATTGAGATAAGGTAAAAGTTGTTCCGGTTTGGCTTTGATCAAACACAGAGCCGCTTTCTAAACTACCGGTATATTTTACGGTTACTTTAGAAGAAAGTGTTGGTGTTGCACCTGCACCGGGTGCTGTTATAATGTAAAAAAAGCCACCAGGGTCCTGTGTTGCCGTAATGGCTTTGGAATCAAGATAAGATTTTACTGAAGCTATTTCTGCCGCTGTGGGTACGCCGGTGTTATTAGCTACACAATTATTGGTATCCGGAGTTGATTTTGCACATCCTGCAACGGTAAATAATATAACCACTAATGCCGCAATTACTACAATTTTTTTGTTCATTTTTTTATAGATTGTTATTTAAAATTTATTCAACAAAGTTATTACTTTTTTTTGCTTTAGCTTTTAACTCTTTATATAATTGCTCGTTCATTTCCCATTTATAATGCATACGAAAGAAAGAAAAAAAAAGCACAATAATTATTACAGCAATAAAAGCAGTAATAATATCCCCGGCAGAAACTTTCATAAATTTTTCTGTAAGGCCGGGCACTATTACATCTGTTTGTTTATGCGATGCTGTAGTAAACCACGAAGGAAAAAATATTTTAACCGTAGCCAAAAAAAACAAAACCGGTAACCCAAAAATTAAAGCCATGGGTAAGCCTGATAAAAGCTTATGACTGAAACTGCTTTCTTTTTGCCGCACTTTTTCCCAATAAATAATAAATTGTTTGTCTTTATCTGTAAGCATAGCGCAAAACTACGGCAATTAGCGCTTCTACTTTGCCATATGCCAAATATCTTGTAGGTTTGTCAGTATCAACTCTTAAAAATGAAAATAGAACAACTGCTGGTTCAATATTTTTACCTTAACAAAAAAGTAACTTTACAGGGTATTGGCACTTTTAATCTTTCGCCTGATTTTGTGGTGCCCCCTGATACAGATAAAGACATTGTGTTACCCGAAAACGCTGTTTCATTTAATTTTAATTCCCGTGCTACCGAAGATGAGGGCCTTATAGATTACATTGTACAGCAAACCCGTAAAATAAAACCATTGGCCAGCGCCGATCTGGAATCGTACCTGATGCTGGCCAGCCAGTTTTTAAATATTGGCAAACCACTTAAAATTGATGGTATTGGTATGCTGGAAAAAAACCAGGCAGGAGAATATGCATTTATTCAGGGACATCTTATTAACACAAAAACAGAACAGGCAGAAGTTAAATTAAAAGAAAAAAATGCAGAAGATATTTACTTTGGAAATGAAGCGGCCCCTGCTGCCATAAATAATAAAAAATTACTGGCAGTGCTTGCTGCAATTGTTTTGATGGTTGCTATTGGAGCAGCATCATGGTACTTTTTTATTAAAACAAACGACAATGTTCCATTAGCAGAAACCACCGAACAAAATATTTTACCAATAGTGCCATTAACTGACACCACAAAAAAAGACACATTAGCAGCAACATTACAAAAACCTGACAGCGTTGTACAGGCAGCACCGGCAATAAATAATGGTTACACTTTTAAAGTAGTTATAAAAAATTACCCCAATTTATTTCTGGCGCAAAAATCATTTAACCGGCTTAGCAGTTACGGTCATAAATTATTACTGTACACTGCAGATTCTGTTATTTATAAAGTTGCCATGCCGTTTACAAAGCCACTGGCCGATACCACTTATACAAAAGACTCTGTACGTAACCGATTATTTGGCGGCAAGCCCTATATTGAACTGCAATAATTTTTCTGGTGCATTATTTATTAAAAAGTAAATAACAAAGTGCGTAAAAAAAATTTACCTCTGTTAGTGATTATTTTTTGGATAGTTGCAGTTGCAGATATAGCAGGAATAGCTGCTGGTTATACCACTTTACATTTTATTACAAAGCCATTATTAATGCCGCTGCTGATTGTATGGGTGGCCATTTCACAAAATCCTATTTCGGGAAAAGCCCTGATAGTAACCGGCCTGTTTTTTTCGTGGTTTGGTGATATTTTTTTGTTATTTGAAAACAGGAACCAATTTTTTTTTATAACAGGCCTGGTTTGTTTTTTAACCACCCATATTTTTTACAGTATTTATTTTTTAAAAATCAACAGTACAAAACCATCATTACTGCGTAAACAACCTTTGTTTGTTATTCTGGTAGTGGTATATGGTTTTAGTTTAGTTTGGTTTTTATTCCCTTTTCTAAACAACTTAAAAATTCCTGTAATTATTTACGCTGCTGTTATATGCAACATGTTACTTTGCAGCCTGCATGTATTTTTTAAAGCAGCCCCGCCCGCTAACCTGTTGTACGTAACCGGTGCAATTTTTTTTGTGTGCAGCGATTCTGTACTGGCCATCAATAAATTTTACTCCCCTTTTGCAGCAGCACCTGCATTAATTATGCTCACTTATTGTGCTGCACAATTTTTTATTGTAAAAGGTTATATAAATCATCATTATTATGAACAAGACTGAATTACTTGCCGAGCTTACTGCCAGCACCTACGTAATGCTAAAACCATCTGCCATTGAAGGTATTGGTGTGTTTGCAATGGTGAACATACCCAAAGGCTGCAGGCAAATGTTTAGCAAGCCCGATATAACTGAGGAGTGGGTTACATTTTCCTATGATGAAGTTGCAGCCCTTCCGCCGCACGCAAAATTTATGGTGGAAAATTATTGCCTGTTTGATGAGCGTAATTATTTTGTACCTGGTAATGGATTTAAAAAAATTGACCTGTCACTTTTTTTGAACCATGCTGATACACCCAATATTATTTCTATAAATGATGGCGACTATTTTGAAGCGGTAAGAGACATTAATGCCGGCGAAGAATTGCTGGTGGATTATGGGGAGATTGTTTGAACTAATATTTGTTAAAAAAAATCCTGCAATAAATATTGCAGGATAAAAAAAAATAAAATAATATTATTGATGGGCATTGCCTATAGCATTAATATCTTCCTGCAAAGGATCTCCTTTGGGATCTTCGCCATACTCATTGCTTCCGGTTTGTCCATTGGTACAGGCGAGTATTAAATTATAAATTGGAATCAATATATACCAGCCGCTTTTACCAACATCATGCATGCGCCTTACAGCTACAGCTATTGAGGGAATTAAAGTGCCGAGGCTAAAAACCAATCCCACTATTCCTATTTCTGAGCCAAGTGCTCCGTCTACAAAAATTAAAGCAATACTAATAATAATAGAAAACAACACAAAATACCAGTATTCACTCCTCCTTGCACGGCCTTCAAAAGTGGCATAATTCTTTAAAACTTTTACAAAATAATTAAATGGATTCATAATAGTTAATTTGGTTTTAAGTGAAATAATAAAAAAGTATTTCTAATAATCAAACTTAAATATAATAATATTTTTATAAAATAGCTATAAATTAAATTCGTATAAAATAAATATTTATCCACTAACGGTAACCGTCAACTTCAAATCAAATTCTTTTTAACCAACAGTAAATCCATCTATAAACTTGCGATTCCCTTTTACTATTACATAAGTTAATGCTGAACCACTTCGTATTCATTGCCGGAAATTTTTATAATACCTACAAACGGAATTAAGCCAATCCTTTCAAATTCAACAATTTCTTTAACCGGTTGCTTTTATTAGTTAGTTGAGCACTAATTTATATCTCCTGTATGGCCAGCCGCCGCTTCTTTTTTAATTTTTTAAAATGTGATGGTGATAAGCCCGTATTTTTTTTAAACTGTGCCGATAAATGAGCAACGCTGCTGTAATGCAATTTTTTAGAAATTTCTGTAAGCGTATCTTCACCAAACATGATGAGCTCTTTAATGCGCTCGATTTTTAAAGCAATAAGATAATGCTCAATTGTGGTGGCCTCTATTTCGGAAAAAAAATTGGAAAGATAAGTGTAACTGTAATTTAATTTTTTACTCAGCAAATCAGAAAAATTTATATTTTCTTTTTCATCGGAATGGTAAACATAATCCACAATTACTTTTCTTATCTTTTCTATTAATATGCCCTTTTTACTTTCCAGCAACTCCAACCCCACTTTTTTTATTTTACTGTTTAATTGCTGCTTTTCTTCGTCGCTTACTGCTTCTTTAGTTTCAATTTCTCCAAGGTCTACTTTTACCGGGGTAATATTCAGTTCTTCCAAAGCATCCTTCACTACTTCTTTACAACTTAGGCAGGCCATATTTTTTACATAGATTTTCATAATGCAGTTTAAGTTTTTGGTAGTGTAAGGTAAAGGGAAAGGAAAGAATTTACAAAAATGATTACAAAAAATTCCCTCTTACTTTTAGCAAGAGGGAATTTTTATTATTCATTATTAACCTGCCGGCAGGCAGGTTATCCATTTTTTAATAGCCCATTCCACCCATATCAGGTGCACCATGCGC
The DNA here is from genome assembly GCA_043756235.1 of Ferruginibacter sp. Taxonomy (GTDB): domain Bacteria; phylum Bacteroidota; class Bacteroidia; order Chitinophagales; family Chitinophagaceae; genus Ferruginibacter. The sequence continues at coordinate 7,083 of JAYURK010000052.1, forward strand.
ATGAGGCGCTTCTTCTTTAGGCCTGTCGGCAATTACAGCTTCTGTAGTTAACAGCATACCCGCAATTGAAGCGGCATTTTCCAAAGCTACACGGCTAACTTTAGTAGGATCAATAACACCGGCTTTGAAAAGATTTTCATAAGCTTCTGTTCTTGCATTAAAACCAAAATCGCCTTTACCTTCTTTAATTTTTTGAACTACGATTGAACCATCTATACCTGCGTTGGCAGTTAACGTGCGGATAGGCTCTTCTAAAGCACGGCGTACAATTGCCATACCTGTTTGCTCATCTGCAATCTGTCCTTTTACTTTTGGTTCTAAAGCTTCAATGGCACGGATGTAAGCAACACCACCACCCGGTACAATTCCTTCTTCTACTGCAGCACGTGTTGCATGTAATGCATCATCAACACGGTCTTTCTTTTCTTTCATTTCCATTTCGGTAGCAGCACCTATATATAATACAGCAACACCACCGGCCAGTTTAGCTAAACGCTCCTGTAATTTTTCTTTATCGTAGTCAGATGTTGTATTTTCTATTTGAGCTTTAATTTGATTTACCCTTGAAGTAATATCTTTTTTTGCGCCTTTACCACCAACAATTGTGGTATTGTCTTTATCAATTGTAATTGATGCAGCCTGACCTAAGAAAGTTAAATCGGCAGCTTCTAATTTATGACCTAACTCCTCGCTGATAACAGTACCGGCAGTTAAGATAGCAATGTCGGTTAACATTTCTTTTCTTCTGTCGCCAAAGCCCGGTGCTTTTACTGCAGCCACTTTAATAGTGCCACGTAATTTATTTACAACTAATGTTGCTAATGCTTCTCCTTCTAAATCTTCGGCAATAATTACTAAAGGGCGACCGCTTTGCGCAACTTTTTCTAAAATGCTTAAAATATCTTTCATTGCAGCAATCTTCTTATCATAAATTAAGATGTAAGGATTTTGCAATTCAGCCTGCATTTTTTCGCTGTTGGTAACAAAGTATGGAGAGATATATCCCCTGTCAAATTGCATACCTTCTACAATATCAACTGTGGTATCTGTACCTTTTGCTTCTTCAACAGTAATAACACCTTCTTTACCCACTTTTACAAAAGCCTCGGCAATTAATTTACCAATGGTTTCGTCGTTGTTGGCAGAAATAGTTGCTACCTGCTGAATTTTTTTACTGTCGTTACCAACAGTTTGAGATTGTGCTTTTAAATTTTCAACCACAATGCTAACCGCTTTATCAATACCTCTTTTTAAATCCATTGGGTTTGCACCTGCTGCAACCATCTTTAAACCTTCGCTTATAATTGATTGCGCCAAAACCGTTGCAGTAGTGGTACCATCACCTGCAATATCTGCAGTTTTGCTGGCCACTTCTTTAACCATTTGTGCACCCATATTTTCAATAGGGTCTTCCAGTTCAATTTCTTTAGCAACAGTTACACCATCTTTAGTTACCTGTGGTGCACCAAATTTTTTCTCAATAACCACATTACGGCCTTTAGGCCCAAGGGTTACTTTAACTGCGTTGGCTAAAGTGTCAACGCCTTTTTTCATTTTATTTCTTGCTTCAATATCGAAGAATATCATTTTTGCCATAAAACTCGATTTTAGATTTTTGATTTACGATTTTTGATTTGTTTTGTGCAAGTATTTACTTTTTACCGTATATACTTTATGTACTCCGTACTTCCCCCTTATACAATTGCAAGGATATCACTCTCCCTCATAATCAAATAATCCTGTCCTTCAACAGTAATTTCTGTACCGGCGTATTTGCCATATAAAACAGTGTCGCCTGCTTTTACAGTAACAGGCTCATCTTTTTTGCCCGGGCCTGCAGCCAAAACAGTACCACGCTGTGGTTTCTCTTTTGCTGTATCAGGAATAATAATACCACCTGCTGATTTTTCTTCAGCAGCGGCTGGTTTAACAATTACCCTGTCGTGTAATGGGGTAATGTTTAACTTCTTAGTTGCCATAATTCTATTGTTTTTGATTGATTAATTAATTCGGTCGGCAAAGGTATGCTAAATCTGTGCCACTTAAAATTAAAAGAAAGGTTGGCAGTTTAAGTAACGATTTGCAAATATTAGTTGGCAATTAGGGAAAATTCGGCAGGGATTTAAAAAAATACACAGGCATTTTTGGCAGTTGATTTTTATAAACAACAAACATCAAACAACAAACCTCAAACCAAAAACCCAAAACTATCCCTACCTTTGCCCTCTTAAAATTATGATTAGCAGAAGAAACATAAGAGTAAAAGTGATGCAAACACTTTACACCATCGACAGTATGAGCGGAGAAGTAAAGCCCGGCGAACCCCTCATTATTTTAAATAAAAAACTGGACCAAAGCCGCCAGCTTTTTATTTACCTGGTTTATTTTATTACCGAAGTGGCCCGGTATTCCGAAACGGCCGCAAAACTCAGGGCTTCAAAAAATTTACCCAGCGCCGAAGATTTATCAGTAAACACTAAAATTGCAGGTAATGAAGTGCTTTGGAAAATTGTAGAGCAACCCGGCTTTAACGGTGCAGTTAACGAATATAAATTAAAGCACACTATTGATGGTGAATTGTTGAAGAAGATTTACCTGCAACTGGTTGCCTCTGCAGAATATAAAGAATATATAGAAGTACAGGCAAGAGATAAAAAAGCAGAGAAAGATATTTTAGAATTTATTTTCAGTACCCTTTTATTACCAAACGAAGATTTTATTACTCACCTGGAAGAACATTTTATTCATTGGGATGATGATGGAGAAATGATGCAGCAATTAGTGTTGGGCTTTTTGCAAAAACCGCAGAGTTACGATTTTGGCCAGATGGTGAGTAAAGAAAAAATGGATTTTGCCAAAAGCCTGCTGCAAACCACTTTAGAAAAAGCCGAAGTAACCCTGGAATTAATAAAACCAAAATTAAAAAATTGGGATGCTGACCGTATTGCAGCACTGGATTTAATTATTTTACAAATGGGTGTAAGCGAATTTTTATTTTTTGAAACCATACCCACAAAAGTTACCATTAACGAATATATCGACCTGGCAAAAGATTACAGTACTGTACAAAGCGGACAGTTTGTAAACGGCCTGTTAGATAATATTCATAAAGAATTAACGCAGCAGGATAAGATCCATAAAAAGAATTACAAAAACAGCACCTTGTAAATAATTATAAATAAATTTAAAAATGAAAAGATATTTTTTATCGCTTTCCGTTGCCGTTTTACTTTTTTCATGCGATGTACAGCGCAAGGATAAAATTTCCGGCGATTCTAAAACTGATTCTATAAAAATGGAACAGAAAAAAATTGCTGATGCGGCAGCAATGAAAAACACCACAACTGTTCAAATGATTGACAGTGTATACAATTTTGCTCCGGTAACCGATGGTGAAAAAGTAGAATTCAGTTACCGCTTTAAAAATACCGGAACTAACCCACTGATAATTTTTGATGCCAGTGCAAGCTGTGGTTGTACGGTACCCGAAAAACCTGAGCAACCCATTATGCCCGGCGAAACTGGTTTTATTAAAGTGGTATTTAACAGCAGCGGCAAAAAAGGGTACAACGAAAAAATTATAAATGTTACTGCAAATGCCAGCCCGGTATTTCCGCCATTAAAATTAATTGGCCAGGTAATGGAAAAATAAAAAATTATATTCTTACAAATAAACACAAACAAACATGCAACTATTAAGTATTTTTTTAATGACGGATCCTCAGGGAAAAGGTGGCAGTATGGGCACCATGATAATGATGGGATTGATGATTGTAGTATTTTATTTCTTTATGATCCGTCCGCAGGCAAAAAAAGCCAAGCAGCAAAAACAATTTATAAACGACCTGCAGAAAGGCGATAAAATTGTAACCATTGCCGGCATACACGGTAAAGTAAATAAAATTAACGACGATAACACCCTGGAAATGGAAGTTAGCCCGGGCAGCTATATCAAAATTGAACGCAGTGCTATCAGCATGGAATGGACGGCTAATATCAATAAGCCTGCGGCAGAAGTAAAAAAATAATTTATTTCAGTTAACTGGTTTGCGATTGTAGGTTTGTGCAACGATTAGGTAAATTAAATCCAAAATCGCAAATCTAAAATCGCAAATTTTTTATTTATACAACATAATAATATCCCACATGGGATGGGCTTATGATTAAAGTTGGATTAACCGGCGGCATTGGCAGCGGCAAAAGTACTGTTGCAAAAGTATTTGAAGTATTGGGTATACCTGTATATTATGCCGACGATGCCGCAAAAAAATTAATGAATGAAGATGAAAGTTTAAAACAAAAAATTAAGGAATTATTTGGCCCCGCTGTTTACAAGGATGATATACTCGACAAAAAAAATCTTGCAGCTATCGTTTTTAATAACCCTCAAAAATTACAATTATTAAATGCATGGGTTCACCCGGCCACCATTGCAGCTGCAGCAATTTGGCTGCAACAACAAACAACCCCATACGCTATAAAAGAAGCGGCACTTATTTTTGAAAGTGGTGCACAAAAAGATTTAGATTATGTAATTGGTGTGCATGCCCCTGCTGCTTTACGCATACAACGTACCATGCAGCGTGACGGGGTTACAAGAGCAGAAGTGATGGCACGTATGGATAAACAACTTGATGAAATTATTAAAATGCGCCTCTGCGATTTTATTATAAAAAATGATGAACAGGAATTACTTATTCCCCAGGTTGTAGCGTTGCACCAAAAACTAATTGCACAAAAAATATAAAACTAAGGCTATGCAAAAAATAAATATTGCAGAAAAGCTATCTCTCTTCAACGATTACTACCATCCAAGAATTATAGGGGAATTAAATGGCCAGCATGTAAAAGCAGCAAAACTAAAAGGCGAATTTATATGGCACCATCACGATAATGAAGACGAAATGTTTATGGTGATAAAAGGCAGTTTATTAATGGAGCTAAAAGATAAAACCATTACAATAAATGAAGGCGAATTTTTAATTGTACCAAAAGGAACCGAACATAAACCTGTTGCAAAAGAAGAAGTACATATACATTTATTTGAACCTGCAGGTACCCTCAATACCGGCGAAGTACAAAATGAATTTACAAAAATTTTGTTAGATAAAATATAACCACGTCATCTTCTCTGGCGAGGATATAATGGCGTTGAGTTTATACTCAACCCGCTGCATTTAAAATTGTCCTATAGCACAAATCGTTCCTGCGGAACAAAATTTTCCACTTTCACAATTCACTACCCATACGTCGTCCCTTCGGGCAATGTCATTAAGTTAAGAGTACTTAAATTATTAAACTCCCAATTCCAGTTCCCTTTCCCTTGGAGAGGGGTTGGGGTGAGGTCTTTACAAAATGCTTAACTTAACGACATTGCCCTACGGAACGTTAGGTGAAGCAGCTTAGCGTACTACATTTCAAGATGCACCCACTCCACCAGATCCTTAATCATAAAGCATTTGTTTTGTAACTTCAAAGCATGAAAATTTTTTCTGCCGTACAAATAAAAGAATGGGATGCTTACACCATCGCAAACGAACCCATTACTTCAATTGATTTAATGGAAAGGGCTGCGGCTAAATGTGTGGACTGGCTTGTTGAAAAAAATTATCTGCAAAACCATTTTAAAATATTTTGTGGCAAGGGCAATAATGGCGGCGATGGTGCAGCCATTGCAAGAATGCTGATTGAAAAAAAATGCCGCGTAAGTATTTATATTTTAGAATTCGGCATTATGGGCACTGCCGATTTTAAAATTAATTTAGCAAGATTGCATGACTGCAGTACGGATATTCATTTTATACAATCACCCGATTTTTTTCCTATTTTAAATGATGATGATATTGTAATTGATGCGTTATTTGGTACGGGATTACATAAACCTATACAGGGCATAAGTGCTGCTCTTGTAAAGCATATCAATAATTTTACGGGCATTATTATTTCGATTGATTTACCCAGTGGTTTATCCGCTGATACTTCTTCTGCTGGCAACACAGTGATCCGTGCAACCCATACCCTTTCTTTTCAAAATTATAAACTGGCTTTTTTGTTACCGCAGAATGAGGAGTTTGTTGGTGAAGTACATAATTTAAATATAGGGCTGCATCAACAATTTGAGCAGGAACAAGAGGGGGTTTTAAATTTAACTGACGAAGGTTTTATCAAATCAATTTATAAAAAAAGACGGAAATTTTCTCATAAAGGAACTTATGGTCATGCAGCATTACTTTGCGGCAGTTATGGTATGATGGGTGCTGCAATTTTAAGTGCTACCGCATGTTTACGAAGTGGAGTAGGAAAATTAACTTGTTTCATTCCAACTTGCGGCTATGTTATTTTACAAACTGCTGTGCCGGAAGCAATGTGCAAAGTTTCGGGTGATGAATATATTGAAGCCGCTGATGCGTTAGAAAATTTTGAAGCAGCTGGTATAGGCCCTGGCATTGGCATGCAGCCATCGCATGTAGAGCTGTTAAAACAAATTTTTCTGCAAGTAAATAAACCCATTTTATTGGATGCCGATGCATTGTATATTATTAGTGAAAATAAGGAAATGCTTTCTTTAATCCCGGCAAATGCTATCATCACCCCACATCCCAAAGAATTTGAGCGCCTTTTTGGTAAAACTGCAAATGATGTAGACAGGATAAATTTGGCATTACTAAAATCTAAAGAACTTAATCTTTACATAGTCTTAAAAGGGCATCATACTTTTATCGCCGCACCCAATGGCGAAGGATTTTTTAATAATACCGGTAATGCAGGTATGGCTACTGCCGGCAGCGGCGATGTGTTAAGCGGCATCATCACCAGCCTGCTGGCACAGGGTTATTCGCCTTTACATTCCTCTTTGCTGGGTGTGCATCTCCATGGGCTTGCAGGCGATTTGGCTGCAGCACAACTTTCCGCCGAAGCAATGATAGCAGGTGATATTACCCTGTTTTTAGGAGAAGCATTTAAAAAATTAAATCTTTAATGCATCGTTATAAACAATTACAGGGCGGCAGCTCTTAATTAACCCCGCCTTTCTGCCCGTTTTTAATCCAATTCCCCTATTTTTGCCGTCCAAAATTTAGAACAATTTTTACTTATGGATAATTTGATTTACGCCGTTCCGGCAATGGGTATTGTAGGTTTGCTCTACACACTAATAAAATTTAATTGGGTTAGCAAGCAAGATGCCGGTAACGACCGCATGAAAGAAATCAGCACTTATATTGCTGAAGGTGCAATGGCTTTTTTAAAAGCCGAGTATAAAATTTTAACCTACTTCGTTATTATCGGCGCTTTATTGTTAGGCGTTATGGGTTACAGTAATGCCAACAGCCATTGGAGTATTGCAGTAGCTTTTGTGTTAGGCGCATTCTTTAGTGCCCTGGCAGGTTTTATTGGTATGAAGGTGGCAACAAAGGCAAATGTTCGTACAGCACAAGCTGCCCGTACAAGTTTAAGCAAAGCATTAAAAGTTTCATTTACCGGTGGAAGCGTAATGGGTTTGGGTGTTGCCGGTTTAGCAGTTTTAGGTTTGGGTGGTTTGTTTATTATTTTAAAAATGGTTTTTGCTCCGCATGCTGCAGTGGACAGTGTAGAGATGGAGCGTACAATAGAAATATTAACTGGCTTTAGTTTAGGTGCCGAATCGATTGCATTGTTTGCAAGAGTAGGTGGTGGTATTTATACAAAAGCTGCAGATGTGGGTGCTGATTTAGTAGGTAAGGTAGAGGCTGGTATTCCAGAGGATGATCCACGTAACCCTGCGACTATTGCAGATAATGTAGGTGATAATGTAGGTGACGTTGCCGGTATGGGTGCCGATCTTTTTGGAAGTTATGTGGCAACAGTTTTAGCAACAATGGTTTTGGGCAGAGAAACAAATGCAATGACAGATCATTTTGGTGGTATGTCTCCAATATTATTACCAATGCTTATTGCAGCAATGGGCATTGTATTTTCTATCATCGCAACATTTTTTGTTAAGATAAGTGAAAGCGCAGGTTTAAGCACACAAAAAGTGCAGAACGCTTTAAACATGGGTAACTGGGGTTCTATTGTTTTAACGGCAATAGCATCTTACTTCTTAGTAAATTATTTAATGCCCGATACCATGACACTTCGTGGACATGAGTTTACAAAGAATGGAATATTCGGCGCAATCATGGTTGGTCTTGCAGTAGGTACATTAATGAGTATGATAACCGAATATTATACTGCAATGGGTAAGCGCCCTGTAAAAAGTATTATTCGTCAATCTGCCACCGGTCATGCAACAAACATTATTGGTGGTTTGGCAATGGGTATGGAAAGTACCTTTTTGCCAATTTTAGTTTTAGCAAGTGGTATTTATATGAGTTTTTGGTGTGCAGGTTTATACGGTGTGGCCATTGCTGCTGCCGGTATGATGGCCACAACTGCTATGCAATTAGCAATTGATGCATTTGGGCCTATTGCAGATAATGCTGGCGGTATTGCAGAGATGAGTGAGTTGCCAAAAGATGTTCGTGAAAAAACAGATATACTTGATGCAGTGGGTAACACAACTGCGGCTACGGGTAAGGGTTTTGCTATTGCTTCTGCTGCATTAACAGCACTGGCTTTGTTTGCAGCCTTTGTTGGTATTTCAGGTATTGAAGGTATTGATATTTATAAAGCGCCGGTGCTGGCGGGTTTGTTTGTGGGTGGAATGATCCCATTCATATTTTCATCATTGGCTATTCGTGCAGTTGGTGAAGCGGCGATGGCGATGGTAGAAGAAGTACGCAGGCAGTTCCGCACCATTCCCGGTATTATGGAAGGTACGGGTAAACCCGAGTACGATAAATGTGTGGCCATTTCTACAGAAGCTTCTTTAAAAAAAATGATGTTACCGGGTGCTATCGCTTTATTATCTCCTTTAATTATTGGTTTTGCTTTTGGCCCCGAAGTATTGGGCGGATTTTTAGCAGGTGCTACAGTTAGTGGTGTATTAATGGGAATGTTTCAAAACAATGCAGGCGGTGCCTGGGATAATGCAAAAAAATCTTTTGAAAAAGGGGTTGAGATCAATGGCAAAATGTATTACAAAGGCGATGAACCACATAAGGCTTCTGTAACCGGGGATACTGTGGGTGATCCTTTTAAAGATACCTCGGGTCCTTCAATGAATATCTTAATAAAATTGATGAGTATTGTTTCTTTAGTAATTGCTCCTACCCTTGCAACCATTTATGGTAAGGCAGAGTCTAGGGGAGTAAATAAAGAAGTGATTAAAGAAATGAAAATCACAAAAGAAGATGGTACTGGTAAAATGGATGTAACGGTGATGGCAAACAAGGATGAAATAAATTCCACTACAAATAATTTAATTGATGCCCTTGCTGCAGATAACTTAATAAAAAAAGAAAATTATGCTGTAGCGGTAAAAAAAGGAAAAATTTCTGTTGATGGCAATGAAGTAAATGATGAGGTGGCTGCTAAATATAAAACTTTAGTGAATGCTTTGGGCGGTGCAGATGTTGAATTAAAAAATTCTCAGAAATAATTTTAAAAAGTTAAAAGTTTCTAATATCTTAGCCAGATATTTAAAGAGTCTAATCAGAAACCATTATAACCAAAAAGTCAGGATGTTTCTACATCAGGGCTTTTTTTTTTGCCTTTTTTGTAAAACGCTTGGAGGGTTTGGAACCTTCCAATGGTTTATTTGCTGCATTAAAAGTTAAATGTGCACAAAAATTCCATGAACGGATTTGTCATTTACGAGTATTATCGTATTTTGCTTACGAAATCAATCGTAATAGAATGCTAACTAAAATTTTAAAACCTACAGAGAGTGAGCTGGAAATACTCCAGGTACTTTGGAACGAAAAATCTGCAACGGTACGTACAGTGCATGAAGCACTTAGCAAAACAAAAGAAAGCGGCTATACCACCACTCTAAAGCTTATGCAAATTATGTTTGAAAAAGGTTTGGTTATCCGCAACGACAGCAGTAAAACGCATATTTATCAACCAGCTGTTACAAGAGAAAAAACACAAAAGCAATTTCTGAATAAAATGATTAATACATTATTTGCAGGCTCTTCTGCAAACTTAGTATTGCAGGCATTGGGTGGCCATCACGCCAGCGAAGCGGAGTTGGAGCAAATTCAGGAATTGATCAATCAACTTAAAAAAGAAAAATAATAATTATAGTGTGCTGTTTATTGGTAAAAAAGTTTGTTAGTAAAATTTAGCGCACCAATCAATCTTTATTAATTTAATTAACTACGCAACTAAATAAGCAATGGCCCAACTCTCCTACAGTTTTTGCATAAGCATGCTGCACAGTTTGTGGCAGTCCATATTGCTGTTGCTGATTTATTTTATTGCAGAAAAATTATTTAAAAATAAATTAACCCCATTACAAAAAAGAAACAGCCTGATGCTGTTGCTGATGGCACAATTATTTCTGGCTGGTATTACTTTTTGTATTTATTATTTAAATGCGGTAAGCTATACCCAAAATATTGTTAGCCAATTTGCCAATAGGTTGGTACCTGCCCAAACGCTTTCATTAATTACTCCCTGGCTTTTTTTAGTGTATGTTTCAGCAGTATCCTTTAAACTAGTAAAGGCATTTTACAGCTGGTACAGTTTTAAGCAACATCATTTTGCTGCATTAATAAAACCTTCTATCGATTTAAAATTATTTACCGCAACAAAAGCCTTTCATTTTGGAATAAAAAGAAAAGTACAATTGTGGTTCAGTAACACCGTAAATGTGCCGGTTACTTTTGGGTTTTTAAAACCGGTAATTATTTTACCGGTTGCGTTGGTAAACCATATCAGCCTTCAACAAGCCCAAACTTTAATTTTACATGAACTCAGCCATATAAAAGCAAACGATTACCTGCTTAACTGGTTTTTAATTGTTGCCGAAAATATTTTTTTCTTCAATCCCTTTATTATTATTCTTAGTAAAAAAATAAGATTAGAAAGAGAAAAAAATTGCGACAGCAACGTAATCGCTTTTCAATATGCACCATTGCTGTATGCCGAAACTTTACTGCAGGTTCAATGTGTGCAGCAGCAAACTCCGCAATACCAGTTAGCTGCAGTAACGGGTAAAAAACAATTACTGCAACGCATTCATTTTTTTACCACGGCCAAAAATTTTAAACAGCAAAAAACATCAGGTGTTCCGCTGGCTGCCTTCACGCTTTTAACCGGGCTTGTTTTTGCTGTTGCAATTATTTTTCAATTTAAAATTTCCGGTTCAAAAAAACAACTTGCACCTGTTGCAACGCTTCCACCGGCTACATCGTATAGCGAAGTAGCTTTTCCGGTTTTTGTAAATAACATCATTGAAAACCTTACGGATGAAAAATTAAAAGAAATACAGGCCGCTGTTGAAAAACAACAACCGCTGATTGAGCAAAAAATAAAAGAACTGGAACCATTGATAAAATCGATTGAGGAAAAAGCGATAAATTTTGCCGAAGTGGCTGAAGAAATTTTAGCTACACCTGTTGCTTTAAAAGAAACTATTACTACCAAGCAAATTATTGTGCAGGAAGAAGAATCAGGTTCTAAAAACGCCACATTAAAAGTGTATACTATTTCCTTTATTGATGGCGAATGGGTTTTAATGCCGGAATGGATGCTTACTGCCAAAGAAATTAATAGTGATTCTCTTCAAAATAAAATTGACACTTCTCTTATTAAACAGTAATAAATCGCTAAACAAAATTGCTGTACTCTACCAAATCC
>JAYURK010000053.1:0-2218 GCA_043756235.1 Ferruginibacter sp.
AACAACGCTACCTGTACCGGCCTTACATTTACCAACAATGCAGCGGCTAATTCCTTTACGCTGGCTGCAGGTGTTTCTTTTACCGTAAACGGAAATGTAACCATCAACCAGGCAACCGCCACTGTGGTACATGCATTTAATGTGAATACAGCCTCAGCCACCATAACCGGTAACCTTATTTTCACGGTTACTGCCAATACCTCCGGCAAAACAACGAGAGTGGCTATTACAACTGGGTCATTAACAGTTAATGGCGATATCAGCATGACCAATACATTTCTTGCCGCAAACAGTATAATAGATATGAGCGGCGGCGCAGGAACATTTTACCTGAAAGGAAATTTTACGGTAAGTACATTGGGTACATTAACCCCCGGAACTACAAGTACATTTGTTTACAATGGCACAGGCAGTCAAACTGTGACAGCTTCCAGTACGATTACTTACAATAATTTAACTATCAATAAAGCATCCGGAACGGCCACACTTACTGCAGCAACATCCTTAAATGATCTAAACTTATTAAGCGGAACATTTGCCTCGGCTGGTTTTGCCTTAACCATCTCGGGAAATGTACTTAATAATGGCGGCACCATGACCGGTTCACCGGCTACAACTTTCACCGGTACGCTTAAAACAATAAGCGGAACGGGTACTACAGATTTTGGAACGGTTACCATCAATAATGGTAAAACCTACACCATGAGCAGTACCAACACCTGCACCGGTTTAACGCTGGTAGCCGGTGGCACAAATACCTCTCTTACCCAAACTTTCACAGGAACTTTAACGGTAAATGGAAGCGTTACGATAAATCAGCCAACTTCTAATACCATAACAATTGGATGGCTTATTAACTCAGGAACCGCTACAGTTACAGGAAATATTAATATTGGAGGCTCAGGCAGTAATACTACTTCAAGAGTAGCCAAGATTGCTATTACCACAGGAACTCTTAATGCAAACGGAAATATCATATTTAATTCCTCAGCAACCAATGCTCCGTCTGCTCTTATAGATATGTCAGGGGGCGCAGGCATAATGAATTTAATGGGAAACATGACACTTACCAATGGTACAGGTACGCTAACACCCGGAACATCGAGTACGGTAAATTTTAACGGAACATCTGCCCAGTCAGTAAGTTTTGCCAGTGCTATCAGGTATTACAATATCTATTCAAATAATGCATCTACAGTAACAGTAAGTGCAGCGGTTACATCAACCCTTGTTACAGGCGATATAAAAATTCAAAGCGGCATATTCAGTAATGGCGGCTTTGCCATTGGCATGGCAACCAGCAAAACTTTTGAGGTTGTAAACGGGGCTACTTTTAAACTAACCGGCACATCGGGCATGGTAACCGGTACAACCATCGTTAAAACTTTTGGCGCAAGCAGCACAGTCGAGTATGCAGGTACAGCACAAACCGTATCTAATGAAATGTACGGTCATCTTACTTTATCAGGTTCTGCAGGCGCTGTAGTTAAAACCATGCCTAATACGGCTATGACGATTGCCGGAAATTTAACCAGTAACCTAAGTACGGCAACATCTGTAAGCTATACTGCACTGGCAAATTATACCATTGGCGGCAATGTTAGCATTGGCGCCAGCACCAGTTTTGACGGCAGCAGCTTTACACACAGCGTTACGGGCAACTGGGTAAACAACGGAACCTATACAGTATCAACAAGTACCGTAACCATGGCGGGGGCCAGCACAACCATCAGCGGATCGGGTACACTGGCATTCAACGATCTTATCTTCACTGGCGCTAACATTACTGCAGGCGCAGTAAATATTTCGGTTGCCGGTAATCTTTCTGCAACCGGTTTGGGTTCATTTACCCACGGCAGCGGCGGAGGATTTACCATGAGCGGTACTTCAAAAACCATTACAGGTACGGGCTTTACATTTAATGACCTTACTTTAAGCGGCACTATTTCTACTACGGCTGTTTTAACTGTAGCAGGCAATTTAACTGCAGGTGCGGCTGGAAGTTTCAGCAGCAGCGCAGGCAGTGTTACCATGAGCGGCACTTCCAAAACCATTACTGCCACAGGTGGCATCAGTTTATTTAATCTTACTGTTACAGGAACGGTTACCACTGCCACAAACCTTTCCATTTCATCCGTACTTGCAGTTACGGGTAGTTTAACAGCATCGGCCGGTACCACAACTTTTACCAATACCAGTTCTTTAAGCGGAACGGCTA
>JAYURK010000054.1:0-18634 GCA_043756235.1 Ferruginibacter sp.
TTTTTCTTCATACTTTATTGCCTGCACAATCTGTTGCAATTAATACCGATGGCAGTGTTGCCAGCAGCAGCGCTTTGCTGGATGTGAAAAGTACTACCAAAGGATTATTAATTCCCAGAATGAGTAAGACAGAAAAAAATGCGATTACTTCACCTGCCACAGGTTTATTGATTTATCAAAATGCACCCGACAGTATTGGCTTTCATTATTACGATGGCAGCAACTGGCTTTGGCTGGAAGCTTTAGCCAATGCCGGCTGGAAAACAAAAGGCAATGCAGGTACTGATACAGCAGTAAATTTTATTGGCACAACAGATAATATGCCTTTGAGGTTTAAAGTAAATAATATTAAAACCGGAATTATTGATCCAAACCACCGCAATGTTTTTTTAGGTGCAGGCACCGGTAGCAAAATACCGAGTTTTAATAATGGTTATGCAATAGGCAATGTTTTAATTGGCGATTCTGCGGGGGTAAATTTTTTTTCTGCCGGTGACCAATTAATACAAAATACTTTTATAGGCAGCAGTTCAGGAAAAACAATTGGGGGTGCCAACAATTCCAACACTTTTGTGGGGGCTAATACAGGCAATAGATTAACAACAGGTGGTGAAAATGTGATTGTGGGCATAAATGCAGGAGGGGTAGCGGGTGTTACTACTTTAAGTTCAGGTTTATTATTGGGTAGTGAAACTAATGCTGGTATTAACGGCTTACAAAATGCTGCTGCAATTGGCACTAATGCACAAATTGATACTTCTAATGCAATGGTGCTGGGATCTATAAATGGAATAAACGGTGCTACTGCAAACACCAATGTAGGCATAGGCCTAACCAAGCCAAAATATACTTTGCATGTAAGTAAAGGCAATGCAGGAAATGCTACATCATCCGCCAGCAGAATTGCAACTTTTGAAGACAATGCAAACGCTTATATTCAATTACTAAATCCCAATGCCAGCGAATCGGGTATTTTAGCAGGCAACGCAGAAACATTAATTAAAAGCGGTATTGTTTTTACAGCCGACAGTTCAATACTTTTACGTACGGGGGGAAACAATACCAGGTTAATTATTGTTGACACAGGAAATATTGGTATTAATAACAGTTTTCCAAGCAGTAAACTTTCTGTTAACGGATCAATAGCGTTGCCCATTCGTATTATTTCTTCGGCTTCGGCTACCACTTTAGATGCAAACGATCATACACTCATTATTAACAACAGTGTTGTTGCTTCATTTATTATTAATTTGCCTTTAGTTACAACTGTTCAGGGCAGAGAGTATGTATTGGTAAATCAAAACAGTTTTAACCACAGCACCAATTTTGCTTACCGAGATTTTACTAATACTGCAGTAGTTACCATTCCTCCAAATACAAGTATAACGTTACAGGGCCTCGGCGGATTTTGGTACAGGATAAAATAATTTTTATACTTACTAAACGAACTTGTTTCTGCAGCCAGTTTTTTATTTTGCCATATCCGTATCATTATCTTCACCCTGGTTCAACAGCGGCTCGTTTAATTGTACCACATGAGCCCTGCGTTTAGCATCACGGCTCATCATGGCCATATTAAGCATTTGCACCGCAAAGGAAAAGGCCATTCCGAAATAGATATAATTTTTCAACTTCAACTCATGGGCAGCTTTGGCATCCCATCCTTCCATTATAAGGCTAAGGCCAATCATAACCAGAAAGGAGAGGGCCAGCATTTTTAATGTTGGGTGTTTATGTATAAATGAAGAAATTTTTGGACTAAATAAAAACATGATCGTCATGGCAATTACTACAGCCGCAATCATTATTTCCACATGTTTGGCAGTGCCGCCGGCGGTAATAATACTGTCGAAAGAAAATACGGCATCAATTAAAATAATTTGTCCCAACGCATTACCAAACGTCAGCGATTTTTTGTGCTTCATGGCTTCATTAGGGTCTTCTCCTTCCAGTTTATGATGTATCTCCATCACCGATTTATAAATAAGGAATAGGCCGCCAGCAAGCATTACTATGCTTGCTAAATCAAACCCCTTTCCTGCAATACTGAACACGGCTTTACCCTGCTGCGAAAGTAACCAGCCAAGGCCCATCAGTAATAAACTTCGCATAATGATGCCGGAAATCATCCAAAAACGACGGGCTTTAGTCTGTTGCTTTTTATCCTTTAGCCTGTTCATTATAATGCTCACAAAAATTACGTTGTCAATACCCAGCACTACTTCCAGCACCACAAGAATAAAAAAACTGATAATACTTTCTGAGGTAAATAAATGTTCCATGCAATAATTACTTATAATGATTTACAAATTTTTTTAACAATAGCCGGGCCTTCGTAAATAAAACCTGTCCATACCTGTACAAGGCAAGCTCCGGCTTCCATTTTTTCTTTAGCATCCGCTGCGGAAAAAATACCGCCAGATGCAATAACAGGAATAACTCCTTTTGTTTGTTCACAAATATACTTCACTACTGCTGTGCTTCTGTGTTTAAGTGGCAAACCACTTAATCCGCCTCCGCCAATAGTTGTTAATTGCTTGCTGTCAGTTGTTAGGTTTTCTCTGTTGATTGTAGTGTTACTTGCCACCATACCATCTAATTTTATTTCCATTGCCAAATCAATTACGTCATCCAGTTGTTCGTTGGTTAAGTCGGGGGCTATTTTTAATAATATTGGTTTAGGGTTTAGAAGTTTAGTGTTTAGTGTTTGAAGGTTGGTAAGGATTTTTTTTAAAGATTCTTTTTCCTGCAGCTCACGTAAGCCGGGTGTGTTGGGGCTGCTTACATTTACCACAAAATAATCTACATAATCATGCAAAGCGGTAAAGCAAATTTCATAATCTTTCCAGGCATCTTCATTAGCAGTTACTTTGTTTTTGCCAATATTTCCACCAATAATAAGGGGCTGTTCGTTGTCAGTCGTCCGTTGCCCGTTTTCCAATCTCCAGGCTTTTAATCTTTTTGCAACTGCTTCAACGCCCTCGTTATTAAAACCCATGCGATTGATGAGCGCCTTGTCTTTGGGTAACCTGAATAACCGTGGTTTATCATTGCCAGCCTGTGGCTTTGGCGTTACCGTTCCAATTTCTACAAAACCAAAACCCAGTGCTTCCAGTTCATTTAAATATTTAGCATTCTTATCAAAACCTGCACCCAGGCCAACCTTATTTGAAAATTGAATATTGAAAATTGAATAACGAATATTTTTTTTGGGGCAAAAAGATGCCGCTACTAATTTTTTTACTCCCGGTATTTTACACAGCAGCTTCAATCCATTCATCGAAAAATAATGAACCCATTCCGGATCAAATAAAAATAAAACCGAACGAAGAATTTTATACATGCCTATCCTGCTTTTTTTATTAATGCTGCTAATTCTTTTTCGGTTACAGATTCTTTATCTGCTTTATCATATATATCAAGAAGTGTGATTAATGATTTATCAATTTTTACATAGGTTATAACCCTGGCTCCACCGCTTTTTCCTTTATTTTTAGATGCTATGGTCATTCTAATCTTATAGCAATCTTTTCCCAAAGGGGTACCTTCAGTTGGATTATTAATTAACTGAATCTTAAGTGCCTGGAGATCTTTTGGAAAAGAGGGATATTTTTTAAAAAGTTTTTTAACAGACTTATTAAAAGTTTCGGTAGTAAGAATAATATAATTAGAGTTCATTAATCAACTGGTCTAAAGTTTTTAATTTTATTTTACCTTGTTCGGCCAGTTTTGCCTGTTGCAGCGCAGCTAAAAAATCTTTGGCCTGCTTTTTCTTTTTAGCAGTTAAGCCTAACCCCGGGTTACTAATCACCTTAATAAAATTTATTTCCTCAAGGCTTTTAATAACCTTTTTGGCTTTTTTATCGGTAATTTTTATGGTTATTACATCTTCCATCCTCAAGTTTTTACAAAAATACATTTTTCAAAGACAATTTTATACCTTTGACATAAGGTTGCATAAACAACTATTTAGGTTGATAGCTCAAAAGTTTATTCAAAACATGATCTTGCTATCAACCGTCAACTATTAACTATCAATTATTTCAACATGCAGGAAGCATACATTGTAGCAGGTTATAGAACCGCTATTACAAAAAGTAAAAAAGGTGGCTTTAGATTTACAAGGCCCGATGACCTGGCCATTGATGTTATTAAAGGTTTGCTGGCAAGTGTGCCGCAGCTGGATGTAAAAAGAGTGGATGATGTAATTGTGGGTAACGCTGTACCCGAGGCGGAGCAAGGTTTGCAGGTGGGCAGAATGATTTCTGCCAAAGCTGTTGGCATACATGCACCGGGCATTACCATTAACCGTTATTGCGCCAGCGGATTAGAAAGTATTGCCATGGCCACTGCTAAAATTCGTACCGGTATGGCCGAATGTATTATTGCAGGTGGTACCGAAAGTATGAGCATGGTGCCAACAGCGGGTTGGAAAACAGTGCCTTCTTATGCTATTGTAAAAGATGAGCCCGATTATTATTTAAGTATGGGCTTAACCGCCGAAGCCGTGGCTAAAGAATACAATGTATCAAGAGAAGACCAGGATGCATTTAGCTACAACAGTCATTTAAAAGCGGGCAATGCCATTACATCAGGCTTTTTTAAAACAGGTATCCTTCCAATAAATGTAGAAGAAATTTATTTGGATGAAAAAGGCAAAAAACAAAAAAGAAGCAAAGTTGTAGATACGGATGAAGGCGTACGTGCTGATACTTCCATTGAAGGTTTGGCAAAACTAAAACCTGCTTTTGCTGCCGGTGGTTGTGTTACGGCCGGTAACAGTTCTCAAACCAGCGATGGTGCTGCATTTGTAATTGTGATGAGTGAGCGCATGATAAATGAGTTGGGATTAAAGCCCATTGCCCGTTTGGTAAATTGCGCCAGTGCAGGTGTGCACCCACGTATAATGGGGGTTGGCCCCATTGAAGCAGTGCCTAAAGTTTTAAAACAGGCCGGAATGAATTTGACGGATATTGATTTGTTTGAATTGAACGAAGCCTTTGCATCGCAGGCTCTGGCTGTAATAAGAACGCTGGAGTTAGATCCGGCTAAAGTAAATATTAATGGTGGTGCCATTGCGTTAGGGCATCCGTTAGGTTGTACAGGTTGTAAACTAACCATACAATTAGTAAATGATATGAAAAGATTAAACAAAAAATACGGAATTGTTACGGCCTGCGTGGGCGGCGGACAGGGAATTGCCGGTATTATTGAAAATATCCAGTAATAATATTATCTTTAAACCGTTTAATAAATGCCTGCTATTAAACAGGCATTTATTATTTTACAGGCAACAGGTTTACCTTAAAACAAATCCTATAAAAGCAATCTCCCCATTTAAACTTTAAAATTTTTATTTAGTCTGAATATTTTTATACCATTCTTTCAAATACACTGCTA
The DNA here is from genome assembly GCA_043756235.1 of Ferruginibacter sp. Classification (GTDB taxonomy): domain Bacteria; phylum Bacteroidota; class Bacteroidia; order Chitinophagales; family Chitinophagaceae; genus Ferruginibacter. The sequence goes on from JAYURK010000054.1 coordinate 5,401, forward strand.
TGGATAGAAGAGATTTTATTACCGCCAAAAAATCAACAAAAAAAGCAGCGGTAACCTTTGCATCGCCTGCCCGAACATTAAGCGGCATCAATCCTTACACGGGACCATGGACAAACAACGAAGTAATACATCTTTTAAAGCGAACCATGTTTGGAGCTAAAAAAGCTGATGTGGATTATTTTGTTAGCCGTGGTATCAGTCAGAGTGTTGATGAACTCATAAATCCAACAGCAGCAAACCCGGCACCTCCGGTTAAAGAATATATTACTTCTACACAGCCAGGCACACCCGACAGTAATATTGCACAAGGCACCACATGGGTTAATGATATTAATAATGATGGTACGGTACAAAGCCAACGCCGCTCCTCTTATAAAAAATGGTGGACGGGTGTAATGGTAAACCAGGACAGAAGTATAAGAGAAAAAATGATTTTTTTATGGACAGACCATTTTGGAAATGAGGCCAGTGATGTAGGCAATGGCAACTGGGTATATATGCAGCATGCACTCATCAGGCAAAACGCCTTAGGCAATTTTAAACAAATGGTAGATGCCATTACAAAAGATTATGCTATGCTGCGTTATCTTAATGGCTATCTGAATGTTGCTACAGCACCCGATGAAAATTATGGCAGGGAATTATTTGAATTGTTTACACTGGGTAAAGGCAAAGATTCGCAATACACCGAAAGCGATGTAAAGGAAGCAGCCAAAGTGCTTACCGGCTGGCGGGTAAACGGCACCACGTACACTACTTTTTTTGATGCTGCCCGTCATTCAACCGCACCAAAAGTATTTTCATCTTTTTTTAATAATACCACCATTACAGGACGAACAGGCGCTACAGCCGGACAACTGGAATTAAATGATTTGCTCAACATGGTTTTTTTACAAAACGAAGTGGCAAAATTTATTGTAAGAAAATTTTACCGCTGGTTTGTTTATTATGATATTGACGCCACCACAGAAGCAAATGTTATTACGCCGCTGGCAGATATTTTTCGCAATAACAATTATAATATTAAACCTGTACTAACCACTTTATTTAAAAGCGAACATTTTTTTGATGTACTTAACCAGGGTTGCGTAATTAAAACCCCGGCTGATATTGTAATTGGTGCCATGAGAGAATATGATGTAAAAATGCCTGCACTAACTGATTGGGATACCAGCTATGGCCATTGGAATACTTTGTATGCAAATATGACGGTAATGGGCCTCAACCTGCACGACCCTGCAAATGTTGCCGGCATGGCTGCTTATTACCAGGAACCCTCTTTTCATGAAATTTGGATTACAACAGATTCGTTACCCAAGCGAAACCAGTTTACTGATATTATGACCAACACCGGTTATGTAAGACTTAATTTTAGAATGCAGTTTGATTTTGTGGCTTTTGCAAAAACATTATCAAACCCCGGCAATCCTAATGATTTAATTGACGATGCACTGAAATATATTTACCGGTTAAGTTTATCGCCGCAGGTAAAACAGCAAATGAAAACACAAATGCTGTTAAGCAATCAGCAATACGATTACTACTGGACCAATGCATGGATGGCCTACATTGCCAGCCCTACAACTGCAAATTTCAATATTATCAATACAAGGTTAAAAGATTTGTTCAGGTATTTAATGAATTTAAGTGAATATCAGTTAAGCTGATACGTGAATAGTGAATCGGCAGTGGTGAGAATGAACTTCATTTTTTATAGGCTGCTCACGACTGACGATTCACCACTCACGAAAAAATACTTTTTCTGCTATAAAAAAATTAACATGAAACGGAGAGAATTTTTAGAAAAATCTGCAGCAGTAACATTGCCTGCTTTAATAAGTGGTTATACTGTAAAAGCATTAAATGCACATTCTCCTTTGGTGCAGGCTTTAATTGGTACCGGTACCGATACCGATCATGTGCTGGTAATAATTCAGTTATCCGGCGGTAACGATGGATTAAATATGGTGATACCCATCAACACCTACAATTTATATAATGCTGCCCGTACAAATATTGCGATACCCGAGAATCGTATCTTAAAATTAAACGGATATGCCAACACCGGTTTGCATCCTGCAATGACGGGTTTGCAAACCATGTATAACGATACAAAATTAAAAGTGATACAGGCTGTAGGTTATCCTCAACCCAACTTCTCTCACTTTAGGGCAACCGATATTTGGATGACGGCAAGTAACAGCACACAGGAAGTGTATACCGGCTGGAGCGGAAGATATTTAAATTATGAATACCCTAATTTCCCGAATGGATATCCTAATGCAAATGTACCCGACCCCTTAGCAATACAAATTGGCAGCACTGCAGCATTAACAACACAGGGGCCAAGTGTAAATATGGCGATGAGTATTACAAGCGCCACAAATTTTTATCAATTAATAAATGGTACCAGCGATCCGGTGCCTGCAACAAAAGCGGGTAAAGAATTAAGTTTTATACGCACTGTTGCAAAACAAACACAGCAATACGCCGGCAGAATTACAAGTGCTGCAGCAAAAGTAACGGCGCAAAACCCTTACCCGACAAATAACAGCCTGGCCGACCAGTTAAAAATTGTTGCCCGGTTAATTAAAGGCGGTTTAAAAACAAGGGTATACATGGTAAGTTTTGGTGGATTTGATAACCATAGTTTGCAAACAACCGTTGCCGATACTACGGTTGGTACGCATGCTACATTATTGGGCAGGGTAAGCGATGCTGTAAAAGCTTTTCAGGACGATTTAGTTTTTTTACAAATAGAAGACAGGGTGGTAGGCATGACCTTTAGTGAATTTGGCCGCCGCATAAAAAGTAACAGCAGTGTGGGTACCGATCATGGAGCTGCAGCGCCCATGTTTGTTTTTGGTAAACCGGTACAGGGCGGAGTGTTAGGAAATAACCCTGCTATTTCGGCCAATGCTACAGTAAATGACAACGTTCCCATGCAATACGATTTTAGAAGTATTTATGCTACGCTTTTAGAGAAATGGTTTTGCCTTGATAAAACAACGGTGCAGGCATTATTTCCGCCAAACCTAAATGGAACATTGCAGGATTTGCCTTTAATAAAAAGTGGTGTATGCACTACCGCTATTGTTAATAATTCGGGCAGCAGTGTAATTACCAACTACCCCAACCCGTTTACTGCTAATACTGAAATAAAATTTAATACAGAAGGCGGCCACACTTTAATTCAGATAATGGATAACACTGGCCGGCTGATACAAAATTTACTGGATAAAGATTATCCTGCAGCTGCAACGGGACAAATAGTACCTTTCAATGCAGCTCATTTACCCAATGGGATTTATTATGCAAGATTACAAAATGGTGCAACACAGCAAGTGCGGCCAATGCTAAAGGTTAGATAGTAAAATGAAACAATAAATTATAAAAAAGCGATAATTTATGTATCGCTTTTTTTACTTGATGAATTATTCACTCTAATCCGTTATCCGGTGCCCTGCATTTACCCAATCTACAATTTTTTGTTTATCCTGTGCCGTTAGCTGGCCGCCTTCGGGCATAAACGTGGGAGTTCCATCTACTGCTCTTATTTTTATCCTGTCCCAGCTGCTTACAATATTATTATCTGCATCAAAATTTTTGCCACCACTAACGGAGCCGTTTAAGTGGCAGGGGCCACAGTAGCCATTTACAATTGTTCTTACAGCGTAAAATTTAGGACCATATCCATTAATGGTTACAGCAACAGTACCTGTACAGCCATCTGCATTTTTAGCCGTAACAGTATAATTTGCTGCAGCCAAATTAAAAAAATTAACAGAGCCCTGAAAAGCGCCACCAATGCTGTATGTTAATCCAGAACCTATGGGAGAAGTAACTGTAATTGTACCCAGTGATTGACCGGTTATAGTATGTGCTTTATTGGCAGCAGGCGCAATGGTTACACCTTTGCATGGATCAACGGGTGGTGGTGGAGGTGCAGGATCAGATTTTTTGCAACCTGCAAATAAGCCGGTTATTATAATAATAACAGTAAATATTTTTATCAGTTTCATAATATTTAAATGTACAAAAAATTTATAGACTATAAAAAGTTTTGTGCGTTTAAACTGAATACAAAAAGTATTTTAAGAAAACTGTACCATTTTTTAATGCGGAAGTACAGTCCACAGGATGCTGTGCATAGTACAAAAGCTAAATCAGGGAACTATCCCGAACCTGCCTGTCGGCAGACAGGAAAGGGATGTAATCTTTTTCGGGTGGCTTTTTTGTTTTCTTTTTTTGTGGAAAAAAAGAAACAAAAAAGCTGTAACACTATAAAAAGAAAAACAATTGTACTTTAATCTTTGGATACCAAATTATTAATTTTTTAAAAGTTTTATGTAATCCTTTTTATTTTCTCATCATGTAGCAAACAATGTTATGAGAAAATATTTTTTAGTTGCTATTATTATTGCAACATCTGTACTTAAATCAAATGCACAGTCGCCACAACTTACAGTAGATGGTAAAACCAATAACGGCGTACAATTACAGTCTTTAAAAATTGACGTAAAAGTTTGCGGCACCGTGGCCAGAACTACCTGGCAGATGACTTTTAAAAATACCACTTCAAAAATTGTAGAAGCCACATTAAATTTTCCTTTAAAAGATGGTTTAAGTGTGAGCCGTTATGCATTAGACATTAATGGAAAAATGAGAGAAGCCGTACCGGTTGACCGTGGTAAAGGCACGGAAGTATTTGAAACTATTGAGCGAAGAAGGGTTGACCCCGGGCTTTTAGAAAAAGTTGATGGCAATACTTTTAGAACAAGAATTTATCCAATAAATATGAATAGTACCAGAATGGTTATTATTGGTTACGAAGAAGAATTACCCGTAAACAATAATGAGGTGTTACAATATTACCTGCCTTTAAATTTAAAAGATACTGTTGCTGATTTTAGTCTTACTGTATCCGTTATACAATCTGCAATGCAGCCCGTTTTTGATTCGGCCCTAAATGAAAATATCCAGTTTACCAATACCAATAATACCTACAATTCATCTTTGCAAAAAACTAATTATGTGCCCGGTTATTCACTTTCCTTTAGTATACCAAAACCAATAGATGCCGCTGAAGTAATGCTGCAGGAGTATGAAAACAATTATTATTATCTTATCAATACCCGGTTACAAAAAAATGAAAGAGAAAAAATGATGCCTGCAACAATTGGTTTGTTGTGGGATGCTTCGCTTAGCGGCAGCAACAGAAATATAAAAAAAGAAAAAGAAGTGCTGGATGCCTATTTTAAAAAAATTAATAACGCAACCGTTAACCTTGTAGTATTCAGCAATACTATAAAAAATACTAAAACATTTTTAATACAAAATGGTAATTGGGCAGCATTAAAAGAAGCCATTGAAACAATACAATATGATGGCGCCACTAATTTTGGCAATCTTAATTTAAAAAATATAAAAGCTGATGAATTTATTTTAGTGAGCGATGGCCACCAAACATTGGGCAATAAACAAATACAGTGGAGCAATAAGCCGGTGTACTGCATCAACAGTGCTGCTGCGGCTGATTACAGCAATTTAAAATTTATTGCTTTAAAAACCGGCGGACTTTTAATTGATTTACAAAATACATCGGCAGCAGATGCTATTAAAAAATTAACGAATGAACCATTCCGTTTTTTAGGTATCAAACAAAATAATTTATTAAAAGAAAATTATCCTTCTATGCCAATTGCAGTAAGCAGCAATTTTGCTGTTGCCGGTATTGCTACGCAAGGTGTTAAAGAAATTATTTTGCAGTTTGGAAATGGTAATACGGTAACGTATGAAAAAACCATCGTCATTAATGCCGAAACACAACTTTGCGAAAACTTCGACATCACCAAAGTATTTGCACAAAAGAAAATTGCAGAACTGGATATTCAGTATAATCAAAATAAAAATGAAATAGAAAGGCTGGGCAAACAATTTGGTATTGTAACCCGAAATACTTCATTAATTGTTTTGGAAACTATTAATGATTATGTTGAGTATGGCATTGAACCTCCGGTTGAATTTAGAGCTGAGTACAACCGCATAATGAAACAAAGAAGCAGCACCATCATAACAAAAAATGATAATGATTTGCGTAGTTCGTTAAATATGATAGCAACATTAAAAGATTGGTACAATCAGAAACTAATTAAAAAAGAGAGTATAAAAAAAGATTCAATTGTAACAGCTCCGCAAGTTGTGCGGACAAACCCTGCACAAAGAACCACCACCACCACTGCAGCACCTTCAGGAAATAATAAAATCATCACCGGAAGAATAGTAGATAATACCGGGCAGGCCGTTCCATTTGCATCTATAAAAATTAAAGGAACCAATATTGCTGCACAGTCAGATGCATCCGGAAATTACCGACTGAGCGCAAGGCAGGGCAATGTGTTGCAATTATCTGCCATAGGTTTTAGCGCTGCTGAAATTGTGATTGGTACTGCATCAACAATTAATACTGTAGTAGAAAAAACATCTTCCAATTTACAGGAAGTAGTTGTAGTTGGCTATTCAACACAAAGAAGAAGAGATGTTACCGGCAGTGTACAAACCATAAATACAGAAAGATTGGAAACAGTAGTACAACCAAATGTTGTTAATTCCTTACAAGGCAAAGCGGCGGGGATGCAAATAACTTCTTCTTATGGATATGCTGGCGCCAACACAGCTATACAAATTCGGGGGCAAAATTCTTTCAGACCATCTGCCGGAACATTTTATGTAGTTGATGGCGTTGCTCAAACTTCCATAAATAATATCGATCAAAAAGATATTGCAACTATCGATGTTTTAAAAGATGAAAATGCTACTGCAATATTTGGTGCTGCTGCAGCAATTGGTGCAGTAATCATTACCACAAAAAATTTTATACCCGATTCTTTGTATAAAAAAATACAGGATAAAATTGAAACGGAAAATATACAGGCCGAACCGGCAAAGCCAAATTTTAATATCGAAACCTTCGATTACCTGCAAGAAATTAAACTAACCGAAAAAGCAAACCGCTATGTAAAATATTTGGCACTCCGGCAATATTATCTTGGCAGGCCAACTTATTTTTTTGATGTAGCCACCTACTTTTTAAAAACCGGGGATAAAATAAATGGGCTAACCATTTTAAGTAATTTGGCAGAGCTGGAAAATGGCAGTTACGAATTGTATAAAATGCTGGGCTATAAATTAAAAGAAGCCGGTGAATATGAAGGTGAATTATCAGCCTTTAAAAAAGTAAAAGAATTGCGGCCCAACGATCCGCAGAGTTACAGGGATTGTGCATTGGCTTATTTTGATTTAGGAAATTACCAGCAGGCGCTTGATATGTTATACGAAGGCATGACAAAAAGTTACAGCAACGAAATGGACAGGATGTACAGCGGCATTGAAGAAATATTTTTAACAGAAATAAACCGCATCATTGCATTACACAAAAACGAATTGAATTTTAAAAATATTGATAAAAAAATTATTGTGCCAATGTCCTGCGACGTAAGGGTGGTGATGAACTGGAACATGAATAACACCGATATTGACCTGTGGGTTACCGATCCCAATGGAGAAAAATGTTATTTCAATCATAAAACAACAGCAATGGGTGGCCGCATATCCGATGATTTTACCGAAGGCTTTGGCCCTGAACAACTTTTATTAAAAACCGGCGCTAAAGGAAAATATAAAATACAGATAGATTATTACAGCGATGCACAGGCTGCACTTGCCGGCCCCACTACTATTATGGCAGAAATTTATTTGCACTATGGAACAGCCAGGGAAGTAAAAAAGATTGTAACACTGCAAATGCAAAAAGAAAAGGAAGGAGAGGTATTTATTGGAGAGGTAGAATTATAAAATAACATTTGATCTAAGCAATGGAATTTTTAGGAGTATATAAAAAGCTTAAAAGCAGCTATAATTTAAATGATTGGCTTATAATTTACCGCTCATTGTTTTTAATCTTTTTTATATCGGCTTCTATTTCTTTCAGGCTTTGCTCTTTCTCAATGGCAGTTTGGGCAAGCCTGTATTTTTCCAACTCCTCATTCGATTTTTCTACAGCTGCCTCATGGCTTATTTTTCCTGCATGGGTTAATAATTCTCTGCCATTCAATTGTAAAATTGAATCCAGCCTGTTTATCCAGTCCTGCATATACATTGGTGTTTGCTGCTGCGCCATGGTTTCGGCAAAAGCTAAATATTGCTCTACCAACAAACCCAATAATTTTATTTCATCTGTCTTTAGATAATTTTTTGCAATAATTACATCTGTTTTCTTAATAGCACTCGTATTTTTTTTTCCAAAAGATTGCATGCCTAACAGCGGTAAGCTGGCATCAGCCCTGCGGTACACTAGCTCTGCCGCAGTTTGCTCACTAATAGCCCAAAGTAATTTGTTTTGTACTATTTTAAAAAAGGCAATTGTTTTTTCATTTGCTGCATCATAATCAATACTGGTGGTGTAGATGTCTTTTATTTTTTGATAAAAAAATCTTTCTGACAAACGTATCTCCCGAATGCGATCCTGCAACTCATTAAAATAATTCATCGAACTGCCCGACTTAAAACGGTCGTCATTAAGAACAAAACCTTTTATGATGTATTCCTTTAGGCGTTGCGTTGCCCAAATTCGAAACTGTGTGCCTTGTGGCGATTTTGCACGGTAACCAACAGAAATAATTACATCAAGGTTGTAATGTTCCAAATCCCTAATAACTTCTCTTGTTCCCTCTAAACGAACTGTTCGGATATTCCGAACAGTTGCTGCCTGCTCTAATTCGCCTTCTTCAAATATATTTTTGGTGTGTTCGCTGATGGTGCTTTTTACTTTGCCAAAAAGCGTTGCCATTTGATCTTGTGTAAGCCATACCGTCTCTTCTTCCAGACGAACATCAATTTTGATATCCCCTTCCTGGGTTTGATATAATAAAATTTCGCCGGTGGTCATACTGTTATTATTTTATTAAGAGATGACAGTTTTTTAAAAGTACTAACCTCTTTACTCTACAATTTTCTTTACCAACCCATGAATTCTGCATATCGGTGGCTAATAGTTTTTTAATAGCCCCACGTAATCTACCAAGATGCATTTTACTTAAAACCTGATGCGGCAGGTTATATTGAATAGACTGCGCAGCTTTGGTGTGGCAAACCCTTCGGCGGTTACGAAAATAATGAAAAAGATTAATGCAAAAAGTTAGCATGATTAATATTCTTTACAATTAATAATTTTACAAAATGGTCGCCGGCCTTTTTATGATTTGCAACCTTCAAACGGAATCCCCTACATTTGCTTCATTCAAAAGTAAACATGCAATTAACTCCGGTAACTAATAAAAATACTGCCGATCAATTTTTACAGGTAGCAGTGCAGTTGTATAAAAACGATGCCAACTGGATTCGTCCGCTGGATAAAGATATTAACGACGTGTTTGATAAAAATAAAAATAAGGCCTTTCGTTTTGGAGAAGTGGAGCGCTGGATTTTAAAAGATGAGAAAGGAAATTTAACCGGCCGTATTGCAGCCTTCATCAATAAAAAATATAAAAATAAAGGCGACGATGTGCCTGTGGGTGGTATTGGTTTTTTTGAATGCATTAATAATCAGGATGCCGCAAATTATTTATTGGATACTGCAAAAAACTGGTTGCAGCTAAAAGGGATGCAGGCAATGGATGGCCCCATTAATTTTGGCGAACGAGACCGCTGGTGGGGCATGGTTACAAAAGGCTTTACCGAGCCTTTATATTGCATGAATTATAATCCCCCGTTTTACGTAACACTCTTTGAAAATTATGGGTTTCAAGTTTTTTTTAACCAGGTTTGTTTTGGTATGCATCCAAAAGCGCCGCTTATTCAAAAAGTACATGACAGGCATAAAGTATTTGCCAATAATCCAGATTTTTATGCAAAGCATATCGATAAAAATCAGCTGGAAAAATTTGCAATAGATTTTACAACAGTGTATAATAAAGCCTGGGCGGGGCACGGAGGTTTAAAAGAGTTAAGCAAAGAGCAGGTGATATTAATGTTTAATAAAATGAAACCTGTAATGGATGAAAAAATTATTTGGTTTGCCTATCATAAAGAAGAAGCCATTGCCATTTTTGTAAACCTGCCCGATCTTAACCAATGGTTTAAACACCTCAACGGTAAATTCGGGCTGTTGCAAAAATTATATTTTTTATGGCTGAAAAAATTTTCTCCTAATAAAAAATTTAATGGATTGGTTTTTGGCGTAGTGCCCCAGTGGCATGCAACCGGCATAGATGCCTACATCATTACCGAAGCTGCAAAACTAATACAGACGGATGCGGTGCCTTATACCGAATACGAAATGCAATGGATAGGAGATTTTAATCCTAAAATGATAAATATTGCCGAAGGTATTGGCGAATCTTTCCGCAGCAGAAACTTGGTAACCTACAGGTATTTATTCGACAGGACAAAGGAATTTAAGCGGCACCCGGTATTGGCATAGTTTGATGATTTTTTGTACTTTTACAATATGGAGCAAGTATCTCTAAATATAAATGTACCGGCAGATATTTTTGTTGCGTTAAACGAAACTAAAGAGGAATTTAAAAAAGACCTTACACTTGCTGCTGCCATCTGGATGTATAAAACTGAAAAACTAAGTTTATCTAAGGCAGCTTCTTTAGCAGGTTTTCACCGTTACGATTTTGAAAAAATTTTGGCAGACCATCAAATACCTATTGCACTTTTATCAGCTGCAGATATTTTTAATGATGTAAATAAAATGTAAGGCTTTGAAAATTTTGGTGGCGGATACCAGCCCTCTTATTTCTTTAATTGTAATTGATAAATTACCTGTTTTAACTGCATTGTACAGCGAAATATTTATTCCGAATGAAGTGTGGAACGAATTGAATACCCACCTGGAGCTGGCAGTGTATAAAAAAGAATTACTAACCCTGTCTTATTTTATTAAAACCGTTGAAATACCCTTTTATGCTCCACAAATTGATAAGGGCGAATTGGAAGCTATTGCTTTATACAAACAACTTCATGCTGATTTTCTGCTGATTGATGATAAAAAAGCAAGAGAAATTGCTGAGGAAAATAATATTAATTGTATCGGTACACTTGCAATTCTTATAAAAGCAAAACACAATAAATTACTACCTTTGTTGCAACCCGTTTTTCAGGATTTATTGAACAAAAAAAGATTTTATCAAAGAGAATTGCTTAATAATATTCTTTCAACCGAAAAAGAGGAGTTGTTATAAAATTATACATGGATAAATTCATCGTTTCAGCACGCAAGTACAGGCCGCAAAATTTTTCTACAGTGGTGGGGCAGGCGCATATTACCACAACTTTAAAAAACGCCATTAAAAATAACCAACTGGCACATGCTTTTTTATTTTGTGGTCCACGTGGTGTGGGTAAAACAACCTGTGCCAGAATATTAGCAAAAACTATTAATTGCGAAAATCAAACCAAAGATGGCGAAGCCTGTAACACCTGCAACAGTTGCGTTTCGTTTGATGCCGGAACATCATTAAATATTCACGAGCTGGATGCTGCCAGTAATAACTCGGTTGATGATATAAGGAGTTTGGTTGACCAGGTGCGCTTTGCACCACAGGCAGGCCAGTACAAAGTGTATATTGTTGATGAGGTACATATGCTAAGCACCTCGGCGTTCAATGCATTTTTAAAAACACTGGAAGAGCCGCCACCCTTTGCCATTTTTATTTTGGCCACAACAGAAAAACATAAAATTCTCCCCACCATATTAAGCCGTTGCCAGATTTTTGATTTTAAAAGAATTACCAATAATGATACGGTAGAGCACCTGCAGGAAATTTGTGATAAAGAAGAAATAACTGCAGAGAAAGCGGCACTGCATATTATTGCGCAAAAAAGCGAAGGATGCATGAGGGATTCTTTAAGTATTTTAGATAAGATTGTAAGTTTTACCAGCGGCCACTTAACCTATACCAATACCTTAGAGCACCTTAATATTCTTGATGAAGATTATTATTTTAAGTTTATTGATTTTATGCAGCAGCAAAATATGAGCGATGCCATGCTGCTGTATGATGAAATTAACCGTAAAGGTTTTGAAGGCGATACGGTAATTGAAGGCTTTGCAGAATTTATAAGAAATGTACTGGTAAGTAAAGACGCTAAAGCGGTTGTACTGCTGGAAGTAGCTGAAGATTTTAAACAAAAATATTTGCAGGCCGCAAAAAAAATAAATGCCGGCTGGTTAATTGGCGCATTAAATCTGCTTATCGAGGCAGAAATAAATTATAAGCAGGCCCGTAATAAAAGATTGCTGGTAGAGTTAACCATCATTAAATTAAGTTATTTACACCAGGCTATCGAACTGGTAAATAATGATGGAACTGTAAGTAAAAAAAAAGTAGTTGAGGCAACAAAAGCTATTGCGTTTCGGGCTGTGCCCATGATAAAAATTGCTGATGCAGGTGGAGCCATTTCAGATCTTACACAAACAACAGCACCAGCAAACCCACCGGTAGCAAAATTAATTATAGAAGAACCTGTGGTTGAATTTAAAGCCAAACCAATAACGCCAAACACCAAATCCCAAACAGAAAATATCAAAACACAAACAGCGGGTCTTTCTTCTTTGGATAAGATTCGTAAACAGGTTACTGAACAAAATAAAACCAGCGGCAACGATTTAAAAGAATTAACAGAAGAAGAATTGTACATTGCCTGGGGCGCATTTATCGAAAAACTTATAGCCCGCAAAAATCACTCGGCAGTTACCAATTTTAAAATGGCAACATTAAAAGTGGTAGATAATAATTCCATTGAAATTGTTACCGAAAATAATATTCAGCAAAAATTTATAGAGCAGGAAAGGGCCGACCTGGTAACGCATTTACAGGGTCATTTTTGTAACCGTCAATTGGTGTACAATGTTATAATTGTTGAAAATGAAAATACACAGCAACCGGCAGAAAGAACTTTAAGCAGCAAAGAACAATATCTTAAAATAATTGAAGAATATCCACTTGTAAAGGAATTAAAAGACCGCCTGAAACTTGAATTGGATTATTAAGGTTTTAATATGTGTTCCTTTTCCTCTTTTTGCATTAATTTCGAACCTCAATTAATAAAATAAGAAATAAAATAATTATATGGCAGAAGTGATACGCATGCCGCTGTTGAGCGATACGATGACTGAGGGAAAAATTGTAACCTGGAATAAAAAAGTGGGCGACAAAGTAAAAAG
>JAYURK010000055.1:0-18604 GCA_043756235.1 Ferruginibacter sp.
CGTTAATTCTATATTTACCGATGTGCCTTCTGCCGGTTGCGAAGTAATGTCCATTTTACCTTTAAAATAATTTACACGTTGCTGTATATTTTTCATGCCAATGCCCTCTGCATGTTGTAACTGTTGGGTATTAAAACCTTTGCCATCATCTTCTACAGTAAGTAAAATTTTATCGGTTGTTTTAGTAAGCTGTACTAAAATTTGATCACACGCCGAATGTTTCACAGCATTGTTAATCAGCTCCTGAATGATGCGGTAAATATACAGGTCGGCGGTATTGCTCAACTGCCTTTCTGTTCCCATTTGTTCAAAAATTATTTTTGTTTTAGATGATACCTGCATAGAATTACAAAAATCAAGTACTGCGTTTTTAAGCCCAAATCTTACCAATGCTTCTGGCATAAGGTTGTGGGCTACTTTGCGTAGCTCTGCAATGGTATTATCTAACTGCATGATGGAGTTTTCGAAAGAGCTTACACTTTCGGCATCCATTACCATATTTTCTTTCATATTTACAAAGGATAGTTTTACACCGCTTAACATGCCGCCCAGCCCATCATGCAAATCTTTTGCAATGCGGCTGCGTTCTTCTTCCTGGCCTTTAAGCATGGCGTCGATGGCTAATAATTGTTTATCTTTTTCTAATTCGGTTATTTTTTGCTGTTGTATTTTTTGTCTGTTTCTAAAATTTCTGTAACCCAGCAAACCAATTAATAATAATGCTGCAGCGCTGCCAATTAATATTTTATTGAGTGTTGATTTTTGTTGATTGGCAGCATTAAGTGAAATTATTTCTTTCTCCTTTCTTTCTATTTCATATTTGTGTTCTACTTTTGATAATTCTTTAAAATTATCTTCTGCCACTATGGAACCGTACAGGTAAGAATGTTTCTCTAAATATTCATAAGACAATTTATAATTCCCTAAATTTTTATAACAAACAGAAAGCCAATCGTAACACCAAACTTCCAGTTTTCTGTTTTTTATTTTTTTTGCCAGGGGCAAACATTCATTAAAATATTTTATGGCTTCATTAAAATCTGAAATATTGTTTTTATTTGCTTTCCCTTTTTGATAATATATTTTTCCGAGAAAGAAATAGTAATTACCAATAGCTTTATAATCAAACTTTGTAAAGTATGAATGGGCAATCAGCATTGATTGTAGGGCAGAATCGAAATATTTATACTCTGCATAATATTCACCTTTTTTTATGTAAGTATGAATAATTCTTGAAGTATCCTTAAGCTCATTCCATATAGCTAAACATTCATTCATTGTTTTAAATAGCAATTTAAATGTGTCTTTACCAATTTGAGTGTCATCATCAAGTAAGTCTGAGGCAATTGATAATTTTGCATTTCCAATCCCTTTTTTATACTGGTGCTTTTGCGAAAGAAGAAAACTTTTTCTGGTATATTCTCTCTCTTTATTAAATTGTTCGGTGTGGTAAAACACATTTCCTAGGCCAAGTAATGCATCGCATTTTATTCCGTAGTAGCTGTCTTCATTCCCAATTGCAAGCGTTTTATTATAAAATTCTGCAGCTTTTGTATAGTCACCCGTTTCTAAATAATTCCTGGCTTTTATTTGCAACGTTTGTATCAGCAGGTTTTCTTTATCTTTTTGTGTACTGTTTTTTATTATCCAATCGGCAATTACTTCTTTTGCGGCTATATCTTCATTTTGCAAATCCTTTAATTTTTGTAAATAACTGGTTAAAGAAGTGGTGTCATTTTTTTCTTTTTGTAAAGCGATTTTTAGAGAATCTAAATTCTTTATTGTTTGTGAAAAGGCATAGTTAGCGTCTAAAATAAAACAGCAACTGCTTAAAAAGATAAATCTGTAAAATAATTGCATCTGGTTTTTTTATCAATGTAAAGTATCTCATTTTTCATCAAACATCCAAACATTCACAGCAAAATCACCCTTTTACGTGAGGGTGTTCGATGTTGCAGTTATCAATATTTGTGTATCAAAATTAAAACCTCCTAAATTTTATGATAGCAGATTTAAAAGCAGTACCGGTTTTTCAAATAGAAACTGAAGTAATAATGGCCACTGCTAAAATTAAAACTACCATGCTGAAAAGAACAGTTGGTAAAATAAAACAATTTTATACATGGATAAATCCCAAAAACTGGTTCAGTTGCTTTTCTAATATTGATATTGATATGAGTGAATTTGCCTGTAAAAAAACAATACCCAATGAGTGTAAAGAAGAGTGGCAAAAAAAGGAAATTCAAAATTCTGGAAAATAGAAATACAGTTTTATTGCATACAAGTTTAAATAAAAAAGTCATTATTTCTTTAAATGATTGTAATATTTTTTGTTCACAGTGTTACAGTAATAGCACAAAAAATAAAACGAATTGTTATTACAAACTCCGGTATTGCATTTTAAAAATGCCGTAACAAAATGGTAAAAGTATTTCAACAAAAGCCTTAAAAGGTTTAACTGCAAACGAAAAATTTTATTGGTGATGGATAGTAAACTATAAAAATTAAAAAATGAAAAAGATTGTATTATTATTTTTTGGCGCAATTGTATTCAGTAATTTAAATGCACAAAATGTAGGCATAGGTACAACCACCCCTACACTGGGTAAGTTAGAAATAAAGGGTGCAGCGGGCACTGGTACTACCGTTGCTGCATTTGGTACAGATGGAGCTGGGTTAGCTATACAAAAAGATGCTGCAGGTCCGGTTATTGGGTTTAATCATTATCGGGATCAAACCATAGCCAATTCGCTGGGCAAGCACTTTGCAAATGGTTATGCGGCTATACTTGCACAAGAAGTAAATAATGGGAAAATAAAAATAGATATGTATGATTACGGTACAGGCGGCGGATTTACTGCAGCAGGCCGCAGGGCATTAACAATTTTTAATAGTGGCAATATAGGTATAAGAAGTGAAGCCTCAAGTATGGCTACATTTATAGTGCCCAAGCTTAATAATTATAACGGATCAGCAGTTTTTAACGGTACCACTTATGCCAGTTACTTTCAATATTCTCCTCTGGAAAATACTTATATCAGAGGTGGGATAGATAATGCTAAAGTTATTTTAAATGATGTGCCTGGTGGTAAAGTAGGAATTGGTAAGCAAGCCGAAACACCAACTTTAATAACCTCTACGCTTTCTGTTTTTGGGAGCATGAAATTACCTGGTAAAATTGTAAATGCAGATTACACATTAACTGAAGATGATTTTACTATTCTGCTAAATATGGCTAACAACGCTGCCCAAACTATTACAATTACTTTGCCCCCGCCTGATGCCACTACAGTTGGAAGAATATATATTATAAGAGGAATAAATATGCCAACGATAACAAGCTCGAATGCCACTGGCTGGATAAAAGTTAATAACATAACCGAAGAATATTACATTAGCAATACGTTGCATCATATATTTAACAATGGCGGTACATTTGGAACTACCGAATTTAGTTTCATGGAATCTTTTACAGTGCAGTGCATTTCTAACCAATGGCATATTTTAAGCCGGTCATATGATCGATGGTTTCAATAATTAATTGCTGATAACGCTCAATTCAGTTCTTCTGTTTAATGCTTTGCCTGTTTCTGTATTATTATCTTCTAAAGGTTTTGCGGCGCCAAAGCCTTTGTAGCTTAGCCGTGTTACATTTATTCCTTTACTTAACAAATAGCCAACTACTCCTTTTGCCCTGTTGTTAGATAATAACAAATTGTCTTTTGCCAGACCAACATTATCGGTATGCCCGCCGATTTGAATTTTTAATTTTGGATTATCATTTAACAGTAAAACAATTTTATCTAACTCTGCTGTTGATTCAGTTTTTAAATCAAATTTCTTTGTGTCGAAGAAAATATTTTTTAAAACAATTGCTGCCCCGGTTTCTAAAGGCTGCAGCGGAATATCTTTATTGAAAACCGAATCGGAGGGATTGTTTTTAAGGGAAAAATTATCTGAATAAAATAAATAGCCTTTACGGTTTACATTAAAAGCATAATCTTTTCCTACAGGCAAAGTGGTTAAATAATTACCCTCTTCATCCGTTTGTATTTTACTGATAACATTGCGGCTTTTTAAATTTATTAATTCAACGGATGAGGGAAGCCCGGCTAAAGTTTTTTTATCAAACACTTTTCCTTTTACCCATAAAGTTTTTAAAGGACGAATATCTTCTCTCAAAACAAAACTGTACAAATCCAGTCCGCCATTTCCTTCGCCTTTATCGCTGGCATAATAAGCAGTTTTTGCATCTGCCGCAACAATTAACGAGCCTTCATCGTCAATAGTATTTATGGGGTAACCAAGGTTTTCTGCCACCTGCCACAAACTGTCGTTTATTTTTTTAGTGTAAAATAAATCGGTTGATCCATAGCCCGGCTGCCCGTTGCTGTTAAAATATAAAGTTTCATTATCCGCATGCATAAAGGGGCAGCTTTCATCGCCATTGGTATTTACTGCAGGGCCTAAATTTTGTGGGCGGCTCCACTTGCCAGTGGCAGAGCGGTGTGTTACCCAAATATCCCGGCCACCCAAACCGCCACTAATGCTGCTGGAAAAATAAAGATCTCTTTTATCAGGAGAAAGTGATGGCGACGATTCCCAAAAATCAGTATTGATCATGGGGCCTAAATTTTCTGCTTCGCTCCAGCCACTTTTTGTTTTAAAAGAAATGTATAAATCGCAACTGCCCTGGCCTTCGGGGTAATTGCAGCCTGTAAAAATAATCCACTGCCCATCCTGAGAAATGTTTTGTGCGCCTTCATTTAAATTAGTATTTACTTTACCCGTCAGGGGTTTAGATTTACTCCACTTTCCGTTTACCATATTGCTCTCATAAAAATCTTCGTCATTATTAATGCGCCGCGTAAAAATCATTTTACTGCCATCAATAGTTAACGAAGGAAAATATTCCAATGCAGCAGAATTAATACTGTCGCCCAAATTTTGTGGGGCAAAAACATAATTCTTTACCAAATGTTCCTTGTCATATTTCACAGCAAACTCGTAAGTGCTTTTTCTGTAATTGCCGGCTTTAATACTTTGTGCATTTAATTTGTTGTTAGTAAGAAATTTATTTACTGCCGCCAGCGCCTGTGTAAATTTTCCGGCACCAGCAAGCGAAATGGAGTAGGGTAATAAGTAAGTTTTGGAATACACGGAATCCATTTGCAGCGCAATCTCAAAATCAATTACTGAAGAATCATGTTTTTTAAGGTTGGCATAAATTCCTGCTCTTGATAAAAAAGCATCTACAAATTTTGGTTCCAATTTTACAGCCTCGTTAATATGTTTGATAGAAGCATCATATTTTCCAGACGATGCCTCTTCATAAGCCAGCGCATAAATATCGCCTGCTTTTTTATTTATTTTATCGGGGTTGTACCATTGAGCAATGGCAAATTGATAAGTTATTAGTTGCACAAAAAACAACAACATCACCCGGAAAATCTTTCTTTTTGTAACCATCTGTTTTATTTCAATAATTGAAGGTAAAACGAAAACAAATTGGTTTTAGTGCAACAGGGTTAATTATAACATTTTATGTTGAAGTAATCAGCACTTTTTAACAACCACTAACCGCTTTACGGAACATTAATGTATTTATGAATTTGCAAACTCAATTCCCATTTAGGATTAGCTTTTATATATTCAATAATCATCGGTGTCACTATAGCCGCTTTATCCCATTCGGGTTGAAGAAAGAGTTTACAATTGGCCGAAACTTTTGCGGCATACTCCTCTGCCCAGTCAAAATCACTTTTATTAAATACTACTATTTTTAATTCGTTGGCAAAGGGTAAAATTTCGGGTAGTGGAGCTTTAAATTTTTTTGGCGATAAACAAATCCAATCCCAACTGCCACTTAATGGATGTGCACCTGAGGTTTCAATATTGGTTTGTAAGCCTGCAGCTTTTAATGCAGCAGTTAGTGCATTAAGATTATGCATTAGAGGTTCCCCGCCCGTAATCACTACTAACTTTGCAGCAGTTTTTTCAATTGCCAATTGCAAATTGCCAATTGGCAATTTTGCATGTTTCTCCGCATCCCAGCTATCTTTTACATCGCACCACACACAACCTACATCACATCCGCCCAGGCGAATAAAATATGCAGCCCTTCCCTGGTGAAATCCTTCACCCTGAATGGTGTAAAAATGCTCCATCACCGGCAACTCAACAGCTAAATCTATTTTATTATTCATCATTAATTATCCATTACAGCAGCATTGTAAGTGTTCATCATCAACGCTCCAATCGTCATTAATCCCACACCACCGGGTACAGGTGTAATATAACTGCATTTAGGCGCAACGTTTGCAAAGTCAACATCTCCTTTAATGGCAAAGCCACTTTTTTTTGCAGCATCTTCAACTCTTGTAATACCCACATCAATAACCACAGCACCTGCTTTAACCATGTCGGCTTTTAAAAAGCCCGGTTTACCCAATGCCGCCACAATAATATCAGCCTGTAAACAAATTTCTTTTAAATTATTTGTACGGCTGTGGCAAACCGTTACGGTGCAATTTCCGGGGTTGGTATTCTGGCTCAATAAAATACTCATCGGTCTGCCTACAATATTGCTTCGGCCTATAATTACTGCATGTTTACCGGCGGTTTCAATTTTATAATGTTCCAGCATCAGCATAATGCCATAAGGCGTTGCCGGAATAAAAGCGGGTAAACCCTGCACCATTTTTCCAATGCTTACGGGGTGAAACCCATCTACATCTTTATCAGGATTAATTACATTGATAATTTTTGCTTCTCTTATTTGTTTGGGCAATGGCAACTGTACCAAAATGCCATCCACGTCAGCATCATTATTTAACTTTTCAATTGCGGCAATTAATTCTTGCTCCCCAATATTTTCATTCAGCCGCAACAGGGTACTTTTAAAACCAATCTCTTCGCAGGTTTTTACTTTGCTGGCAACATAAGTTTCGCTGGCGCCATTGCTGCCTATTAATATGGCGGCAAGATGTGGCACTTTTTTGCCTGCTGTTTTAAGCGCTGCGGTTTTTGTTTTCAACAAATCTTTCACCGATTGTGAAACTATTTTGCCATCTAAAATTTGCATGGCGCAAAAGTAATTAACTAATACCGATTTTAATTAAGCTTGCAACATTGTAAAAATTTGATATTTATTACTATCTTGACACCACCAAAACCCGACGCTTTGAAATTGATGCCCATTTCTATCAGTGCTTTTTTATTGTTTGCAAGTCCTTCAATAATAACAGCTCAAACTATTAGGTACCAGGTTGCATCACCTTATATTGGTTTAAATGCCTATTCTGCTCAGCAAACCGATCCGCTTTCTTTTACCGGCAACCAGGCAGCACTTGCAAAAATTAGTAATGCTGGTGTGGGCCTTTATGGCGAAAGAAGGTTTTTACTGGCAGCAATTAATGCTTATACTCTTGCAACAGCAGTACCAACCAAAATGGGCAATTTTGGTCTTCAGCTAAATTATTCCGGCTTTAAAAATTTTAATGAAAATAAAATTGGGTTGGCTTATGCCAAAAGCCTGGGCAATAAAGTTGACGTGGGCATTCAATTTAATTATTACAGTTACCGCATTCCTGCATATGGTAATGCGGCAGCAGTAAATGTAGAGGCGGGTGCAATTTTTCATTTTACAGAAAAGCTGCACGGTGGTTTTCATGTGTATAATCCTACTGGCAGTAAGTTGGGTAAAACGGATCAGGAAAAATTAGGCAGTGCTTATACTTTTGGACTGGGTTATGATGCTTCAGAAAATTTTTTCATCAGTACTCAAATCATAAAAGAGGAAGACAAGCCGGTAAATATTGTTACAGGCATGCAATATCAATTTGCCCGGGAGTTTTTTGCACGTGCCGGATTTAGCAGTGCAGCCTCCACCGCATTTGCCGGTGCAGGCATTGGTTGGAAAAATTTGCGGCTGCACGTAACAGGTAGTTATCATCCGCAACTTGGTTTTTCGCCGGGCATTTTATTAACAACAAATTTTAAAAATAAACAAGTGACTGCAATAGCATTACCCGAATAAATAATTATCATTCAGACCTGAATTTTTTTGTAACCAGCTTCATTAATACTATGTAACATCGTTGTGTCACTCACTTTTACGTCATACCATTATTCAGCAAAAGCAATTAAGCAGTTTCAGCTTTTATTATTTCTATTGGTTTGCCTTGCTCCATTACTGGTACGGTCCCAAATACCCGAAACACCTGTAACCGAACAACAGCTGGAAAACCTTACCGAAAATAATGCCGATACAGAAACTGAAGACGATTCCTATGCACAGCAAATGATTTCTTTTATCAAACATCCCATAAATATAAATACCGCCAATGCAGCCGTATTGAAAGAGCTGCGCATTTTAAATCCACTGCACATTCAGCAACTCCTTATTTACAGAAATATTTTTGGAAAGTTTATTGATATTTATGAACTGCAGGCCATTCCCTTGTTTACGCCGGAACTTTTACAAAAAATAAAATATTACATCACTATACAGGATGCTGCAATTTTTCCGGACAACTTAAAAGATCGTTTAAAAGGCGGCGAACACAGTGTGCTCCTAAGGCTTTCTCAAACCATAGAAAAATCTAAGGGATTTTTAATAGACAGTTCTGCCGCAGTTAATTTTTATCCGGGCTCACCACAAAAAATATTATTGCGCTACAAATACCAGTTTAAAAATTTATTGCAATACGGCGTGGTTGCAGAAAAAGATGCCGGCGAACAATTTTTTAAAGGGGCACAAAAAAAGGGATTCGATTTTTATTCGGCTCACCTGTTTGCGAGGAATGTGGGAATAATAAAATCATTGGCTATTGGCGATTTTACCGTTAACCTTGGCCAGGGGTTGGTACAATGGCAAAGCCTTGCCTTTAAAAAAAGTGCCGATGTAATTAATACAAAAAGAGAGGCCGCCATATTGCGGCCTTACAACGCTGCCGGAGAAATTAATTTTCACCGCGGCATAGGCATCACCATTCAAAAACAAAAAATACAGGCTACCTTTTTCGCATCTTACAAAAAAATTGATGGCAATTTTGTAAAAGATACTTCGCAGGCTCACGAAGATTTTATTACCTCCATACAAACATCAGGATACCATCGCACCAAAAGCGAATCTGCCGATAAACATGTACAACAGCAACTAGCAGTTGGCGGTAATTTTTCTTATAGCTATAAACGTTGGTATATTGGTTTAAATGGTATTCAATACCAATATAAATTGCCGCTAAAAAAATCGAATGAACCCTATAATTTATATGCACTGGCAGGCAACTCTTTTGGTAATTACAGCGTTGATTATAACTACACTTATAAAAATGTACATTTTTTTGGAGAAGCAGCCGCTACCAATAAAATGTATAAGGCATTTGTAAATGGTATTTTAATCAGCACTGCATCATCAGTTGATATGAGTATTTTATACCGCAATATTTCTAAAGGTTATCAATCTTTGTACACTGCTGCCTTTACAGAAAGCACTTTTCCCACAAACGAAAAAGGCTTGTACGCAGCGGTATCTGTACACCCTGGCATTACCTGGCGTATTGATGCTTACGCCGATCTGTTCAAATTTCCGTGGTTAAAATTCAGGGTAAATGCGCCATCAGCCGGCTCGGATTATTTAGTACAGCTAACTTATAAGCATGGCAAACAGCTGGAAATATACAGCAGGTTTCGCAGCGAGAATAAACCCACCAATTTTACTGCAGGCCAGTTGGTATTAACTCCGCTGGTTAATCAATCAAAGCAAAGTTGGAGAATACAATATACCTATCATATCAATGCAGCTTTTACCATACGCAACCGGGCCGAAATGCTCTGGTTCAATAAGGGTAGTCCCGGCCAGGAGCAGGGTTTTTTATCGTGGTTTGATGTTTTATACAAACCAACATTAAAAAAATGGGCTGCAAATGTAAGGTTTCAATATTTTGAAACCGACAGTTATAACAGCCGTGTTTATGCGTTTGAAAATGATGTATTATATAGTTTTTCTATTCCGGTTTTTTATAATAAAGGGTTAAGGTATTATGTAAACGCAAATTATGATGTAAATAAAAAAATGAGTTTGTGGATTAAGTGGGCGCAATCTTTTTACAGTAATCAAACCTTTATTGGCTCTGGCTTAGATGAGATAGCGGGCAATAAAAAAAGTGATGTAAAATTGCAAATGCTTTACCGGTTTTAATTTTATTTAAAGGATAAATGCAGCATAATTTACCTGTTCATTGTCATCTATAAACCTAGGCTTTTGCTGATTTAACATTTTTTTGACTTTAAATAAATATTCCTATTTTTACACATCATTAAACTTAATTAACGCTCATGAGAAGATTTTTATCACTGTTCACAATGCTTATGCTCTGTGGGGTATTCGCATTTGCTCAAACCCGGGTGGTGTCCGGCAAGGTTACAGACAGCGACGGTAACCCGGTATCTTTTGCAACCATCAAAATTAAAGGTTCCAATATTGGCCTTTCTGCCGATGCAAACGGCGCTTTTTCAATTAAAGCTAAAACTGGCGATGTGCTGGTTGTTTCCGGCGCAGGTTTTAAAGACGTTGAAGTTTCGGTTGGAACTTTAAGTGTTGTAAGTGCTGTGTTAGAGAAAGGCACTACATCAGAACTTAAAGAAGTGGTGGTAACGGGTGCATTTGGTACCAAGCGTACCGCCAGAAGTACCGCATCTAATGTTCAGAATTTAAGTGGCGACCAGGTTAATACAATTCGTCAAACTAACGTAAACAACGCACTTGCTGGTAAAGTTGCAGGTGCTCAGGTTCGTAGTCAGTCTGCTGCAAAATTAGGTGCAGAAACTGCGGTTCGTTTACGTGGCGAAAATGGATTGTTAGGTGGAAGTGGTGCATTATATGTTGTAGATGGTACCATTATGCCGAGCAGTGCAGATATTAACCCGGATGATGTGGAAGATTATACAGTGTTGCAGGGACCTTCTGCTGCTGCATTATTTGGGCCCGACGGTGCTAATGGAGCAATCATCATCAATCTTAAGAAAGCTAAAAAAGGTGCTAAAGGTTTAGGTGTAGAAATAAATTCCGGTATCCAGTTCGATCGAGTGTATATCACACCTGAATACCAAAATTCTTATGCTGGCGGTGCCGCAGGAGATTTTATACAATATTCTTACAAAGCGGGGCAGCCTGAAGGATGGAAAGCTTTAGATGGTAAATATTATCATGATTATACAGATGATGCAAGTTGGGGCCCACGTATTGCTGGTCAGGAATATATTCCATGGTATGCATGGTACGCTGGTAGTGAGTATTCTTTTAAAACTGCCAAGCTTACCCCTCAGCCAAACAATATCCGTGATTATTGGGAAACCGGCGTTACTAAAACTAATAACGTTAACTTTTCTAAGGCATCAGATAATATGAATTTCAGGGTTTCTTATACTAACCTTGATATTAAAGGTATAACACCAACAGAATTTTTAAAGCGTCATACTTTAAATACCAATGCTACAATTGAATTGAACTCTCACTTAAGTGTGGGCGCCAATATCAATTACATTGCAGAAAACAGGAACACAGAAAGTGATGACGGTTATTCTAACCAAACTACAGGTTCATTCGGTTCATGGTTTCACCGTAATATAGATATGGGTAAAATGAAAGAATTAAGGTACTTGAAAAGTCCTGAAGGTATTTTGGCCAGCTGGAACCACGGTAACCCAACATCTTACGATGCAGCTAACCCTGTTAAATTCTATGGGGCTAATTACTGGTATAATTTTTATACTTATTTTGATTATGTTACCAATAACAACAGAAGAGACAGGGTTTTTGGTGATGTATCTTTAACCTATAAATTTAATAACGACTTTAAGTTTAAAGCTACTTACCGTAAGCAGCAGCTAACCAGCAATAACGAAATAACTTACAGAAACGAGTTGGAGCAGAGCGGTCAGCAGGTTTCTTTTAATCCTTTCCAGGGTAATAGTAAATCAGCATACGGTGCAAACAATAGTTTTAGCGATCGCCAGAACTACGAAGGCTTATTTACCTATAACAAAAAAATTAAAGATTTTCAGGTAGATGCTAACGCCGGTTTTGATATCTTAAAAACAAAACGCAGGAATATTAATGCCAATACCATGGGCGGTTTAAATGCACCTGGATTGTATGCTTTGGCTAACTCTAAAGATCCCATTAACTACGGTAATTTTAGAGATCAATTTATCAGAAGAGGTTTATTTGTTAGAGGTAGTGTTGGGTTCCGTAATTATTTATTTGCTGAAGGAACTTACCGCAGAGATTATACTTCTGCAGAACCTAGCGGAACTTATATCGATTCAAAATCAGGCGGTCTTTCTTTTGTATTTAGCGATTTAATTAAAACCAGTTTGCCTTTTATCAGCTATGGTAAAATTAGAGGTTCAATTGGTCAAAGTTTAAATGCATTAGGTGTTTACCAACTTAATTCAACTTATGGAATTAACCCTCTGCAATACAATGGTAACTTTTTAACCTCAGTACCTGATAACTTAGTAGATCCTAAATTAAGAGGTGCAACTAATACTGAAAAAGAAATAGGTTTAGAAATGCGTTTTTTAAAGAACCGTTTTGGATTTAATGTTACTTATTGGGATAGAACAAACAAAGATTTTCCTGTGGATGTAGCACCAGCTTTACAGAGTGGTTATACTACACTTTCTATAAACGCCGGTGAGGTACAGAAAAAAGGTTGGGAAGTTACAGCGTTTGTTAAACCCGTTGTTTCTAAAAATTTAGATTGGGAAATTACAGGAACATGGGGTTACTTAACCCGTAATCAAATCATCAGCATTGCACCGGGTATTACCCGTCTAAATGTTGACAGGTCAGGTGCTTTTGCAACTTCATCTTCTGCTTATACCGTTAACGAAGCCGGTCAGCCATGGGGTCAAATGTTTGGTGGTGGTATTAAGCGTGTTAATGGACAGCCACAACTTACTGCGGGTGGATTATTTATCCGTGAAGCTGATACAAAATTTGGCAGCGTATTACCACAATACACAGGTGGAGTACAAAATACTTTCAACGTATTTAAAAACTTTACAATTAATGTAAATATCGATTATTCTTATGGTGGTAAATTTTTCTCTTTGTCTGATTTCTGGGGTACATTTTCTGGCTTAACAGCTCGTACTGCTGGTTTAAATGATAAAGGAAATCCATTACGTGACCCTGTAGCTGATGGCGGTGGTGTGCATGTATTTGGAGTTGATGCCACAGGTAAAGCAGTTGATTATTATGTTGACGGACAGGAATACTATCACCAATTTAGAAATAACAATATTTCTGAAAACAGTGTTTACGATTTAACTTTTGTTAAGATGAGAGAATTAAGTATTGGTTACAGATTACCGGTAGACAGGTTAGGCGTAGGCAAATATGTTAGGTCTGCAGTATTTTCAATTGTTTCCCGTAACCCATGGTTAATTTATACCAAGGCCAAAGGTTTTGATCCATCAGAAATCAGCAATATTTATGGAGAGGACGGACAGTTACCTGGTACAAGATCAATTGGTGTAAACTTAAAATTGGGTTTCTAAATAATTACTTTTAAATTTTTATAAAATGAAAAATAAATCATTAAAAACTATAACCGGATATGCCCTTTTCGCTCTGGCGATTATGACGGCCGGTTGTGCTAAAATAGACCAGTTCGGGGATACCAATTCCAATCCAAATGGAATTACCAATCCACCAACCTCGGCTTTACTTACCAATGTATTGCGTCAATTGGGTGGAGTTGCAAACGGACAAAGAAATGCCGTTTACGCACAGTATATTGCCGAAAATCAATACACCGACGTTTCCCTTTATCAGTTGCCCCAGTTAGAAATGGGTGGTACTTATTCGGGGCCATTAAACGATTTGCAGGTAATCATTGATTACAACTCTGATCCTAAAACTGCGGCCGCTGGGGCAGCATTTGGTTCAAATGCCAATCAAATTGCCATTGCAAAAATTTTAAAGTCATACATGTTTTGGGTAACTACCGACAGGTGGGGAGATATTCCTTACAGCCAGGCACTTAAAGGCGCATCAATTTTATATCCAAAATTTGATAAGCAGGAAGATATCTACTTTGGCATAATTAAAGAAATTAAAGATGCAGTAGCCAGTTTTGATGGTGGTGGTGCAATCAGAGGTGATATTATGTACAATGGTGATATTGCCAGTTGGAAAAAATTAGGCAACAGTTTACGTATGCTTATGGCTATACGTTTAACTAAAAAATACCCTAATGCAGGTGATAAGGCTGCAGTACAATTTGCAGATGCAATTGCTGCACCCGGCGGTACATTTACTACAAATGCAGATAATTTTGTTTTAAGATTTCCCGGCGGAAGTTTTAAAAATACCTGGTACCTTACATATGAGTCTCGTGATGACTATGCACAAAGCAAAACCATAGGTGATATTTTATCAGGCTTAGGCGATACCCGTCAATCTGTTTTTGGAACTAACGCTGTTACTTTCCCTTATGGTTTAACCAGGGATCTTGCAGTTCAATTTGCAAATAGTGTAGGTAACGGTCAATCAAGAGTATTATCTGCAAATAAAAGAACAGAATCTTCTCCTGCAGTTATTGTAAATGCATCATCCGTATTATTGGCCAAAGCAGAAGCTTTAGAAAGAGGATGGATACCAAGTGCAACATATGGTACTGCCGAAGCTGCATATAATGCAGGTATAGCTGCATCTTTTGATGAGTGGGGAGTTCCATTACCAGGCACATATTTAGCAGGCGCTGCAAATTATAACGCTGGTGGTGGTGTGGCTTCAAACGTTGGTGGAGCGGCTGCCCCTTACGATAACTTTAGGGCTGCAAGCAATAACGTACAAGATGCTATTACCGACACTAAATTAAAACGCATTGCATTGCAAATGTGGTTGGCGGCTTATCCTAACGGTAATGATGGTTGGGCAATTTTTAGAAGAACAGGTGTACCCAATTTAAAAACTACCCGTTTTGCAACAGGGCCATTTGTTGTGCGTTATGTATATGGCGCTAATGATTACAGTGCAAATAATGACAATACTAAAGCAGCTGCTACTTTATTGCCTGGTGGCGACAAACAGGAGTCCAGATTTTGGTGGGCACAATAATTTTTGTAAATAACACACAAAAAATACTAAAACATGAAATATTTAAATTTTACAAAGCAGTTTGCTTCATTGGCAGCAGCGGCTTTAATATTTTCTGCCTGCGACAAGGTAGAATCGCCAGCACCTCTGGGAGACCAGGGCACTACGCTGGTAAAAATTATAGGAGGAGGCTCACCTTCTAATGTAATAAAAAAACCAGTAGACTTTTTGCCAGTTCCTTCAAAATTACTGGTAGTGGAGTTACGCCGGGATATCCCTAATGAAAGTGAGTTGAATAAAACAATGGTGGTAACAATAAAAGATGATACTGCTGCTGTAAAAGCTGCAAACTCTGGTTATTTGCATTTGCCAACCGCATGGTACACTTTGCAAACTACCGGCGTTAAAACAGGTGGCCAGGGTGGTACCTTTACATTCACCTTTAAGCCAGGCGAATATTCTAAAGAAATTTTTGTTACTATTCCTGATGCAACTTTGTTTAACCCAAGTGCATTATATGGCTTAGGCTTTACCATTACTACTGCCGATGCAGGCGGAAAAATTTCTACACAAAAATCTGTAGTAATAGAAATTGGTGCTAAAAATGATTACGATGGCGAATATGCAGTTACTGGCCCAATGGTTGATAATGCCAACCCGGCTTTAGTGCAATGGAATGGGCAGGCTAACGCTACACCATTTTCAAATGCAAACGGTGGCGCATGGCAGCTACATTTGGTAACAACTGGTGCTACTCAATGTGTAATGTTTCAACCCGATTTATATGATGACAAGTTTCATCCAATTTATACAGGAACAGGAACATCTGCCTATGGCTCATTTGCACTATTGGTAAATTTCAATCCTGCAAATAACACTATCAGCAGTGTTACTAATTTTTATGGACAGCCCGCCCCTAATGGCCGTTCTGCGGCGTTGGATCCAAGTGGGGTTAATGCCGTGCAGGGTAATAAAGATATTTTAATTAAATATTTCATGAATCAACCGGCAGTCGTGCCTGTGGGTCCACGTACAACTTTCAATGAACAATGGAAGTATATTGGTCCTAGATAAATAAACAGAAATATATTTTTAAAGCGCCCCAAATTTGGGGCGCTTTGCTTTTATCTTTGTAAAAAATAAACCATGACAAATACCGAACAACCCAACCAATTAAATATTGAAATTTCAGAAGAAGTATCGGAAGGGGCGTATGCTAACCTTGCCATTATTACACACAGCCATGCCGAGTTTGTGATAGATTTTGTAAATGTAATGCCGGGTACGCCTAAAAGCAAAGTTAAAAGCAGGATAATTTTAACCCCGTTTCACGCCAAGCGTTTTATGAAGGCTATGATTGATAATATTAAAAAATTTGAAACTGCAAATGGCAACATACAGGATATGGAAGCAGTGGAAATACCTTTTAATTTTGGTGGGCCTACGGCACAGGCCTGATGAAATTAAAAGTTGCATGCATCAGTTTTCAACATTTAGCTACAGCAATCCTTCATCAGCAAAACTATAAAACCCGTCTTCACTTACAATAATATGGTCAAGCACTTTTATATCAAAGTATTTGGCGGCTTCTTTTATTTTTTGTGTTAGTTCTTCATCGGCACGGCTGGGCTTTAAACTGCCCGAAGGATGGTTATGGCTTAACACAATGGATGTAGCATCATGCTGTAATGCTTTCTTTAAAATAATACGAGGATCGGCCACGGTGCCTGTAATACCACCGCGGCTGATAATTTCAAAATGATTTATTTTATTGGCCCGGTTTAAAAATAACACCGCAAATACTTCATAAGTAAAATCTTTTAAAACAGATTTTAAA
Source organism: Ferruginibacter sp. (assembly GCA_043756235.1). GTDB lineage: Bacteria > Bacteroidota > Bacteroidia > Chitinophagales > Chitinophagaceae > Ferruginibacter. The sequence goes on from JAYURK010000055.1 coordinate 16,953, forward strand.
TATTGGGCAATATCGTTACTGCTGAGTACTGTTGTTTTTTGTAAGGTTACAGCAGCCTGCCTGCGCCTGCCCAGTTCTAATGCTGCGGCTATGGTAATGGCTTTGGCAATTCCAATTCCTTTTATTTTTTGAAAATCCTTTAGTGTTAATTTTCCCAGTTCATTCAAATTATCACTGCCCAGTTTTAAAACGTCTTTAGCTAAATCCACAGCACTTTTATCTTTACTGCCATTATTAATTAATATCGCAATTAGCTCGGAGTTGCTTAAAACTTCGGCACCTTTGCCCAATAATTTTTCTCTTGGCCTGTCATCGGCAGCCCAATTTTTTATAGATGTGGAAGGCTTGTTGACATTTTCCATAAATCCAAATTTAATTCATCTAAACTAAACGATACATTTGCGCCATCTTATTTTAAATTATTTCAAACAATTATATGGAACATGATGTAAAAATATTTTCGGGTACAGGGTCTCAATATCTAGCCGAAAAAATTGCTAAAAAATACGGCGAACCCCTTGGTAAAGTAAATATCCAGCGTTTTAGCGATGGAGAAATTTATGTAGAATTTCAGGAAAGCATAAGAGGGCAATTTGTTTTTTTAATTCAAAGCACTTATTCACCTACAGATAATTTAATGGAATTGTTGCTGATGATTGATGCTGCTAAAAGAGCATCCGCTTACAAAGTAATTGCAGTAATTCCCTATTATGGTTTTGCCCGGCAGGATAGAAAAGACAGGCCACGGGTAGCCATCGGGTCTAAACTGGTTGCTAATATGCTTACCGCTGCTGGGGCCGACAGGGTGATTACGATGGACCTTCATGCGCCGCAAATACAAGGATATTTTGATATACCGGTAGATCACCTGGAATCATCCGCAATATTCATTCCTTACATAGAAAATTTAAATTTGGCTAACCTTACTTTTGCTGCGCCGGATGTGGGCAGTGCCAACCGAATAAGGGAAGTAGCTTCTTACTTTGAGTGTGAAATGGTTATTTGCGATAAACACAGAAAAAGAGCCAATGAAATTGCCAGTATGGTTGTAATAGGCGATGTAACCGACAGGGATGTGGTATTAATTGACGACTTGTGTGATACCGGCGGAACGCTGGTAAAGAGTGCTGCTTTAATGAAAGAAAAAGGGGCAAGAAGCATCAGGGCTTTATGTACACACCCGGTATTGAGTGGCAATGCATATAATAATATTCAAAACAGTGTACTGGAAGAGCTGGTGGTTTGTGATACCATTCCGCTCAGGGGAGAGTGCAGCAAAATAAAAGTATTGTCTACCGATGAATTATTTGCTACCACCATACGTAATGCAGTTGAAAACAAAAGTATTAACAGTCTTTTTATGCGAAGCCGGATGGCTAATAAGAAATAGGCAATAGGCAATGGGCAATGGCTTTTAAGATTGATTTGTGATAGCGATTAACAGTAAACTCTTTCAAGTTTTAAAAAACTGAAAACAGTAAACAAAAAACAGAAAATTTCTTTTACCTTTGCGCCTCATAAAAAAATTATTAAAATGAAATCAATTACAATCGAAGGACAACTGAGGACCGAAAGCGGAAAAAAAGCCACCCGCCATCTTCGCTCTCAGCAACAAGTGCCAGGTGTAATTTATGGTGGTAAAAAAGAGATCA
>JAYURK010000056.1:0-5944 GCA_043756235.1 Ferruginibacter sp.
AATTATGAGCCAGTCTCCGTTTCAAAAATTTACCGTAAAGAAAAAAAACAGCGTAGTAAAAGAACAAATACGCCAGGAAAAGAAAACCTACCGCAAAGAACGCAATGCTTTTTTTGAAAAGAAAAAAGAAGAAGAGTACCAGGCAAGAATGGCCAAGAAAAATGGTATGGCTACCAAAGCTGCTGATAATTCAAAAACAAAATTGGCTATAAGCAATAAGCAAGAGCCTGCAGCGGAACCAAATGGAACCCGTACTACTCCAAAATTTAAACCTACGGGTGGTGCTGCAAAAAAGCCGCACACCAAATCGGAAAAAGCTGCAGCGGCAAATGATAATGCACCAACAGGTGTAATGCCATTGAATAAATTTATGGCGCATTGTGGCGTGTGCAGCCGCCGTGATGCTGTAGCCCTGATAAATGCAGGAAAAGTAAAAGTTAATGGCGAAATAGCAACGGAACCCGGCTATAAAATAAAAGAAACGGATGAAGTAATTTACAATACCAAAAAACTATTCGTCACCAAAAACCTGGTGTATATTTTATTGAATAAACCAAAAGATTACATTACTACCACCGATGACCCTCAGGGAAGAAAAACGGTGCTGGAACTTATTCAAAAAGCAACTACAGAAAGGGTGTATCCCATTGGCCGTTTAGACAGGAATACCTCGGGGGTTTTGCTATTAACCAATGATGGTGACCTTACGCAAAAATTATCGCACCCCAGCTACGAAATAAAAAAAATATACGAAGCCAAATTAGATAAGCCCTTAACCAAAAACGATTTTGATAAAATTGTAAAAGGCTTAAAATTAGAAGATGGCGAAGTACATGTGGACAGCCTGGCTTATGCCGACAGTAAAGACAAATCGATTATAGGTATTGAAATACATAGTGGCCGCAACAGAATTGTGCGCCGCATATTTGAACATTTAGGTTACGATGTAAAAGGTTTGGACAGGGTGATGTATGCCAATCTTACCAAAAAAAATGTAGAGCGCAGCAAGTGGCGTTATTTAAGTGATAAAGAAATTCGTTTACTTAAATACATGAATACTTCTAAAACAAAACAACCACTTTAAATGCTACCCGAATCTACCGATACAAAAAAAACGAACCCTGCTTTTAAATGGAACGCACTGATTGTTTTTGAAAACGACAATTTTGTTGCTATAAATAAACCTGCGGGGCTTTTATCAATACCAGACAGGATGCAGAGCGAAGTAAGCCTAAAGGATATGCTGATAAATAAATATGGCAGCATATTTACAGTGCATCGTTTGGATAAAGATACCAGTGGCATGATTCTGTTTGCAAAAAATGAAACCACTCATAAATTTTTATCGCAGGCTTTTGAAGAAAGAAAGGTAGAAAAATATTACCAGGGTATTGTGCATGGCTCGCCTGCAGCAAAAAAAGGCACCATTGATGCTCCCATAAGCGAACACCTGGTGCAAAAAGGTTTAATGGTAATACACCGCAACGGCAAACCTTCGGTAACCGATTATGAAGTTATTGAACAGCACAAATCTTATTCGCTGCTGCAATTTCAATTGCATACCGGCCGCACCCATCAAATAAGGGTGCATTGTAAAAATAATGGTCATCCATTGGCTTGTGATGAATTGTATGGTGATGGAAAACCAATTTTACTTTCTTCCCTCAAAAAAAAATATAAGCTTAGTAAACACGATGAAGAAGAAAGGCCGATGCTGAACAGGCTGGCTTTACATTCATACTGCCTGAAATTTACAGATGCCGAAGGCAAAGTATTTAATTTAACCGCAGAGCTGCCAAAAGATATGAGGGCACTTTTGCAGCAGTTGAAAAAAAATTCTTAACGATATCGAATTGAAAATGTGCGAATATCGAATGGGTTAACAACCTAAAAACATTCGATATTCGCACATTCAATATTCAACACAAAAATTTAGTCAATATTAGGTTGTGGTGTATAACGCAGATACGGCTTTACAACCTCCACTCCTTTCGGAAACTTTTTGATAGCATCTTCTGTACTTACTGCCGGCACTACAATTACTTTTTCACCCGCTTTCCAGTTAGCTGGTGTAGCCACACTGTAGTTAGCTGTAAGTTGTAAAGAATCTATCACTCTTAAAACTTCTACAAAATTTCTTCCGGTTGATGCCGGGTACGTAATCATAAGCTTTACAGCTTTATCGGGCCCGACAATAACTAAAGATCGTACGGTTGCTGTTGCAGAAGCATTAGGATGAATGAAATCATACAATTCCGAAACCTTCCTGTCATCGTCTGCAATAATGGGAAACTCCACCGAACAATTTTGTGTTTCATTGATATCGCCAATCCAGCCCATGTGTTTATCTACAGGGTCAACACTTAATGCCAGCACTTTTACATTACGTTTTGCAAATTCGTCTTTTAATGCTGCGGTACGTCCCAGTTCGGTAGTGCAAACCGGTGTGTAATCTGCCGGGTGAGAAAATAATATTCCCCACGAATCGCCCAGGTATTCATAAAAATCAATTTCGCCCAAAGATGTTTTTGCTTTAAAGTTGGGAGCAATATCCCCTAATCGTAAACTCATGATAATAAATTTTAGAACACAAATATAATTACTCTACTAATTAAATAGACTATTATTGTAAAATATTTTTTATATTCGCCTTTTAAAATTGTTATGCTATCAAAAAAAACACAATACGGTTTAAAAGCCCTGGGTTACCTGGCGGCTAAATATGGCGAAGGCCCGGTTTTAATTTCGGAAATTGCTAAAAACAAACAAATTCCCATTAAATTTTTAGAAAGCATTTTGCTGCAGTTAAAAAACAAAGGCATTTTAGACAGTAAAAAAGGAAAAGGGGGTGGCTATTTTTTAGCGCAGTCGCCCAAAAAAACTTCACTGGCAGTTGCAATTAGGATTGTGGATGGCCCCATTGCCATGATACCCTGTGTGAGTTTAAATTTTTATGAAAAATGCAAAGATTGTAATGAAGCTACATGCGGCCTCAACAAAACCATGACATGGGCGAGAGATGCCACTTTAAAAATACTGGAAAAGAAAACACTGTATGATTTAATTGATACAGCGTAATTTTTAAATATCGAATTTGCGAATTGCGAATGTAATGAGCCCTTTTTGAATTCAAGGACCATTCGATATTTTATATTAACAAATTCGATATCAATTAGAAGAGGCTCTTTTTACCGAAGCCTTACCAAATCTTTCTTTCACATTATCTATAGCTTTGTACAGGTCTGTTTTGCGTTCTGCATCATCAAATAAATTAGTTTGCACCGCATCGTTGGTCAATTCACTTAATCTTACACCCAACAAACGAATGGGCGTGCCTTTCTTCCATAGTTTTTTAAACAATTCTTTTGCTACGGGTATAATTTCATCGTCGGCACAGGTGTAAGGCACCGTGGTTTGGCGGGAAGTGGTTTCAAAATCGGGGTACCGTATTTTAACTGCTATACATCCGGCCACTTTTCCATCCTGCCGCAGTTCATAGGCAATCTTTTCTACCATTCGCACCACTTCGCTCATTAAAAAAACCAAGTCGGTTTTGTTTTCGTCAAAAGTATTTTCTGTACTTATCGATTTTGCTTCGTGGTATTGTGTTACTTCTCCATCATGTATGCCCTGGCTTTTGTACCAGAGTTCTGCACCCCATTTACCTAACCGTTCTTCCAATGTTTTTATGGCAGTATCGCTCACATCTTTTATGGTGTATATACCCATTGCCTTTAATTGTGCATAGGTATGCTCTCCTACTCCCGGAATTTTATTTACCGTCATGGGTGCTAAAAATTCTTTTTCTTTTCCAAATGGTATTTGCAGGTAACCATTAGGCTTGGCCGCATTCGTCGCCATTTTAGCCATCATCTTATTGCCGGCTAATCCAAATGAAATAGGCAACTGTGTTTCATCAATAATTTCTTTACGTAAATCAATGGTCCATTGCAGTGGGTTGAAGAATTTTTGCATTCCTGTTAGATCAATATAAAATTCATCGATGGAGGCTTTTTCAAATAGTGGTGCTTTGGCGGCTATAATTTGAGTAACCCAGCGGCTGTACCTGCTGTATTCGCCACTGCTGCTGTTAGCAACAATTAATTGCGGGCATAATTGAAATGCTTTTTTACTGGGCATGCCGCTGTGAATACCAAACTTACGGGCTGCATAGCTGCAAGCCGCTACTACGCCACGTTCTCTGCCGCCAACAATAACGGGTTTATCTTTTAAAGAGGGATTGTTTAATATTTCTACTGATACAAAAAATGAATCGAGGTCGAAATGTGCTATGATGCGTTGAGGGATTTTCATAAACCTGTGAGGTTTTACAATACACTTTAAATTAAATATACTTCACTTTTTTAAAAAACTGTCAAATCGGGTACACTTCTTAAACCTCACAGGTTTAAATGCCAAAGCCAATGGTTGATGGAGAAATGAAAATGGCACGCTGAGGGGCGGAGGACGCAGTGATGTTATTTATAAATTTTTGATAAATTCATTGGTAGTGTAACAAAACTAAAAGTTGTCAGCCTGAGTTTATCGAAGACGGGCTCTTGCTGAATTAACCCGGTTTCGACAAGTACAACAACGCAAGAGAATTTAATTAAAAAATGGTAAAAAATTATTTATAAATCTCCAGTAATCCATCTGGCAGCGTAACAAATACTTTACGATTTTTGATATCCACTTTCTCCAGGCTATCCTCATGAATAGGAATTAAAGCTTCTTTACCATTGTACATGATGCTGCATAAAATCTGGTGCGGCTGTTCTATAACTTCTTCAATTACGCCTATTTCTTCACAATCATTTACCATCATAAAACCCAGCATGGCAATAGGTGAAGATTTTGTGGCGAATTTTTTAAAATCTTCTTCTGCCAGCCACACGTCTTTAGGGGTAAGCTTACGGGCCACTTCCATAATATCCACGCCTTCTAATTTTATTACAGTTTCTGTATTACTTCTTATTTGGGCAGATTGTATAAAGTATGGTATGAAGCTATCTTTTTTCTCTTCTAAAAAAATGGCTTCCAAACCCTTTAGCGAAGTTTTTTTACCGAGGTTATGTTGTAAAACCAATTCGCCTTTTAAGCCGGTGCTGGCGGCAAGTTTGCCTATTTTAAAATATTCGTTCATGAATTTTTATAATTGAAAAACTTATGGGTTACAAAGCGTATGGCAGTTTATTTCAAAATTTTTGCAACAGTAAAATCACAAATAATAATTTCATCAGGCTGACTAAGATAAGCAATCACGTATTTTTTATAAGTAATGCAACGATAACCAAGATATTTCCAAACATTATTGTAACCACAGGGCTTATGAACTATTCTTTCGTCAGAAAGCTTTTCAAAAAAAAGGAAAGCTTCGTCAACAAATTTCTTAGCTGTAGCCGGCAGTCCCTTACCTGCGATAAATAATGCAATGTCGGCAACAGCCTCAGCAGCCGGCTCCAGGATACTTACTTTCCTTTTGCCCATTTATCAATCATTTTATAGGCATGTTTTTTACCTGCTTCAAGTGTTAATTTTTTTACGGGAGCAGTTTTTTGTGCAGCAAGCAGTTGCAATTTTTCAAATTTCTTTTGTTCAATTACAACAAATCTTTTGTTATCAATTGTAAGTGTTCCCATTAATTTATTTTTAGTTATTCAAATTTAAAACAAAATACCGGTTCCTGATAGTTATTATCATTTCTGCAAATTTGCCTGTTTTTAAAATGTTTTTTAACCGCTGCGATAAAAGTTCAATAAAGGTATGCGGTACAAGGGAGTGACACAACGATGTTGAGCAAAGACTAAATGTTCGTTACAAAAAAACATGGTCAGACGTGGGCGTCAGACCATGTAAAAAAAAAGTTCCGCTAAAAAATAACGGAACTTAAATGAATTAACGGAACAGAGGTATTTTATTCTTCTGTTTTGGTTTCTTCTGTTGC
>JAYURK010000057.1:0-18232 GCA_043756235.1 Ferruginibacter sp.
AACCAATAACAGCTGGCAAAATCTTTCTATTGCCAAAGGCAACTCTGCCGGCTATAACCGGCAAATGCAAACAAAAAATTGAAACCTGCATATAGAGGGTCAATCAATATATTAAAGCCGTACATTTGCCGCAATTATTTACAAGATGAAAAAATGGATCGTTATTCTGGTTGCAGTTATTGCAGCAAAAACAAGTGTTGCACAGGTAAAAGTCGCTGTGAAAGGTGGCTGGAATTATTCAACCGCCAAAGCCGTATATGCAGCCATTAAGCAGCCCACCGAATTTACTTTTGGCTATGGCATTGGGGTTTTGGCTAAAGTGCCTTTTGATGGAGTGCTGCATTTTTCTCCTTCGGTAATGATAAACAAAAGAGGGTTTATTGTTAAGCCTTTAACGGGTACCAATAAATCGGAACAGTACTCCATAATTTACCTGGACCTGGTACCTTCTATGAGTGTTGATTTTGCAAAAGGTGATAACTCTTTTGTAATAAGCCTTGGCCCCGATTTTGGTTTTACCAACTTTGGCAAATTAAAAACAACCGATGTTAATAATGTAACTACTAAAGAAAAACTAAAATTCGGTTTTGGATCAATTGGTTGGTTCGATATTGGGCTGAATGCCAGCGTGGGTTACCATATGAAAAAAATATTTGTAGAGGCAGGATATATGTACGGTCTGGCCAGCATTAATAACAATGAAGAAAATGACATGCGCAATATCCGCAACCGCATGCTGAGCCTGAATATTGGATATTATTTCAGGTAAATAAGCAACCCTAAAAAATATCAGCTAATAATTTTATTTAAATAACGCCGCAGTTTATATCTTATCTAAATAAATTGTAAAGTTTGGTATTGAATTTGCCTTAAGCATTCGAAGCATTATTTTTGTAATAATTATACATCACCCTGAACAAAAGCCTTCGCATATTAAAATGGATTTCGCTTACCCTGCTATTTTGGTTGGCGCTGGGTGCTATGATAATTTTTTTGTACAGCAGCTATACCTGGCTTTTCTTTTTATTGCTTGCGGGTTGGGTTACTGCCTTTATTTATATCTTCAAAAATAATAAACACAAAATCTGGTTCTTTCTTTCTTTTTTTATGCTGGCACTTTTAATATGGGGCGGTATAAATTTTGGGCCCGTTCAAAATTTTTTGGTTAAAAAAGTTGCTGCTGTTCTTTCAAAAAAATTACAAACCCGTGTGTCGGTTAAGCAGGTGGATGTAGCCCTTTTTAATAAGCTGATTGTAGAAGGTGTGCTGATAGAAGATAAAAAGAAAGACACATTATTATATGCCGGCACCGCTAAAGTAAATATTACCGACTGGTTTTTTTTTAAAGAAAATGCCACCCTGCAATACGTGGCTTTACAAAACGCACAGGTTAATGTAAACCGCACCGATTCGGTTTGGAACTACCAGTTTTTAATAGATTATTTTTCTTCTCCCAAAAAATCTTCAGGCGGTGGTGGCATTGAATTTGACCTGCAGGTATTACAATTTGAAAATGTTTTTTTTAATAAGCAGGATAAATGGATAGGCCAGGATATGAAAGTGGCTGTAAATAAACTGGACCTTAAAGCCGATACCCTGAACTTTAACCGCAAACAAATTTATATTTCCGAATTAAAACTGGATGCGCCTTTTTTTGCACAAAGAAATTATACGGGCTTAAAACCAAAAGTAGAAAACGACAATCTGCGTGATCTTATTCCAAAAATTCCGGTACTAAGTGCCCTGCAATGGAATACCGGCGGCTGGATGATAAGCATAAAAAACATTGATGTTAACGAGGCCACTTTTACCAACGAAAAAGAAACCATTCGCCCCCGCTATGCCGATAGGTTTGATGCACAACACCTCTCTTTTACCAATATTACCGGTAATCTTAAAAATGTAATTTTTCTGGATGATACCCTTACCACCAATATTAAACTGGCAGCAAAAGAACAAAGCGGTTTTCAAATAAAAAATTTAGAATCAAGGTTAAAATTTACGCCCGACCTGATGGAATTTAATAACCTTACGCTGGAAACCAATAACAGCAAGTTGGGTAATTACTTTTCTATGCGGTATAAAAATTTTAATGATGACCTCAGCAGCTTTATTCATAATGTTACCATGGAGGCCGACTTTAAAAAAAGTTATTTAAGCAGTAGCGATATTGCTTACTTTGCCCCTGCCGTAAAAACATGGAACCGGGTTTTTGATATTCAAGGTTTGATAAAAGGGCCGGTTGATAATCTCTCTGCAAAAAATATGCTGATAAAAACCGGCAACTCTTTAGTAGACGGCGATATTGCTTTAAGAGGTCTGCCCGATATCAATACCACGTTTATCGATTTTAAATCGAATAACCTGGTAACTAATTATACCGATCTTACTAAAATAATACCTGCATTAAAAAATGTTACACAACCCGATCTTAAAAAATTAGGCAACATTAATTTTAAAGGTAATTACACAGGTTTTGTAAACGATTTTGTTACTTACGGCACCATCAGCACCAGCCTTGGTAATGTTATTGCCGATATCAATATGAAGTTGCCCGCCAACAGACCGCCAACATATTCCGGTAAAATATCTTCGGCCGGTTTTAAGCTGGGGCAGTTTTTAAATAATAATGCGTTGGGCAATATTGCGCTGGATGGAAATGTAAACGGCAGTGGTTTTAAATTAAACGATTTAAAAGCAACATTTAAAGGCAATGTGCATCAAATACAATTTTCAGGGTACAATTATACCAACATAAGTATCGATGGAAGTTTTGATAAAAAAATATTTACCGGCCATGGTAAAGTAAATGATCCTAATTTAAAAATTGATCAGTTTGATGGCACTATAAGTTTTGCCGGAAAAGAATCTGTCTTTAATTTTGAAGCCCTGCTGGCAAAATCTGACTTAAAAAAATTAGGCGTAACTACAGATGATGTTGCATTAAGTGGCAGGTTTAATTTAAATTTTACCGGCAACACTATTGATAATTTTTTAGGCACTGCATCGGTGTATGAAGCCACATTATTACACAACAACAACCGCCTGTCTTTTGATTCGCTTACCCTAAAATCTTACATAGCCGATAATAAAAAATTTCTTTCCTTTCAATCAAACGAGCTGGAAGGAAATGTAACCGGCAAATTTAAAATACTGGAACTGCCCGATGCGTTTAAAGTTTTTTTAAACCGGTATTATCCTGCCTATATTCCTAAACCCAAAAAAGCCGTTAGCGACCAGGATTTTTCTTTTTTTATAAAAACAAAAGAAGTAAATCCTTATGTGCAGCTGATCAATAAAAAATTAAAAGGTTTTGACAATTCTACCTTTAGCGGCAATTTAAAACTTGCCGAAAACGAACTGAATATAAACGCCGAAATTCCGCAGTTTGAATACGACAAAAAAATATTTAATGTAGTAAGCCTGCAAAGCAAAGGCAATTTAGATACGCTGGATACTAAAATTACTGCCGGCGATATTACCATAAACGACAGCCTTCATTTTCCGGGTACCAATTTATCGGTAAAATCGCACAACGATGTTTCGGCAATTGAATTAAAAACAAGTGCCAGCAAAACATTAAGCCAGGCCGAATTAAATGCTACTATAAAAACTTTAAAAGATGGTGTAAGTATTTACTTTGCCCCATCATCATTTATTATAAATGATAAAAAATGGCAGCTGGAAAAAGATGGAGCGCTTACCATCCGCAAAGCTTTTATTGATGCCAGCGAAGTAAAATTTGTGCAGGGCAACCAGGAAATTGTTTTATCAACCGAGATGGATGATGTAACCGATAAAACCAATGTAATTGCTAAACTTAAAAAAGTAAACATTGATGATTTTACGCCTTTCTTTTTAAAAAAACCCAGGCTGGAAGGCATGCTAACGGGCACTGTAACCCTACGGGATCCGTTTGGTAAACAAACAGTAGAAGTAGATGCGGTTGCAGAAGACTTTCGTTTAGACAATAAAGATATTGGCACCACCAGTTTAAAAGCCGATGTAAATACCACAACAGGCTTAATAAAATTCAAATCGGGCACCGATAACAAGTTGTATAAATTTAATGTAGATGGCAGCTATAATTATAAAGACACGCTGGGTAAAGCCATGGATATAAATTTTTTATCAGAACATTTTGATATGGCATTACTGGATAATTACCTGGGCACGGTTTTCAGCAATATGCAGGGCGATGCAGCCGGCAATTTAAAATTAAGCGGCGGCGGAAAAAACACTGCCATTACCGGAAGTGTTACGGTAAGTGATGGGTCATTAGTAGTAAAGTATACGCAATGCAAATACAAATTCAGTAACGAAACTATAATTTTTAATCCCGGCGAAATTGATTTTGGCTCATTACAAATAAAAGACACACTGAATAATTCCGGCAGCGTTAGCGGTAAATTATACCACCGGTTTTTCCAGGATTTTGTTTTTGATAACGTGAATTTAGAAACGGGCAAAATGCTTTTGCTAAACACTATAAAAAAAGATAACAGTCAATTTTATGGAAAAGTTATTGGCAGGGCCGTAATGAATTTAAACGGGCCCATTACCGATATGCGGATGAAGATTGCCGGAGAACCTTCTATTTTCGACAGCAGTCATATTTATTTACCCACCGGCGAAGGCCGTGAAGCCAGTGTAATTAATTATATAGATTTTATACAGTTTGGTACCAAGATGGAAGATGTTACCAGCCGTAAAGAATCCAATCTTTTTATAGATATGGATTTAAAGGCTAACCCTGCCTGTAAGATTGATGTAATTTTAGATGAAGCTACAGGTGATATCATTAAAGGCCAGGGCAATGGCGATTTAAATATTAAAGTGGGCACCAATGTACCCTTAAGCATCAGGGGCAGATACGATATTACCAAAGGAGATTACACATTTAATTTTCAAACTTTTTTACAAAAACCTTTTACATTAAACCGGGGTTCTATCACATGGAATGGTGATCCTTATTTAGCCAACATAAATATTGAAGCAGAATACCTGGCAAAAAATGTTGACCTCAGCAGCATCTCTTCCAGCAGCGGTTTTAAACAAAAAGGCGATATAAAAATTATTGCGGCCCTTACCGGTATTTTAAATAAGCCCGACATTAAATTTAGTTTTGCTTTGCCCGAACAAAGTCCGCTAAACGGCGATTATTTTGCACAGAATAAATTAGAAGGTTACCGAAAAGAACCCAGCGAGATGAATAAGCAGGTGGCCAGTTTATTGCTCATCAATTCTTTTATTTCGGGGCAGCAAAATGTTTTATCAGGCAGTGTGCCTTTTACACTTGCAGCCAATACCATTGGTGGTGTAGTATCGGGCTGGTTAACCGGCATTTTTAATAAAAGTTTAGAAAAAGCTACTAAAGGTGTGGTGTCAACTTATCTGGACATTAACTCCAGTTTTGATTTGCAGAGTACTGCAGCCTTACTACAGGCCAATGTAAAAACAGGTTTAAAATTACTGTTAAACAACCGGCTTGTAATTTTAATTGGCGGCAATATTGATATTAATAATCCCAATGCGCTGTTTGTAAATAAAAGTTTAATTACGCCTGATATTACTATTGAATACATGCTTACAAAAGATGGCCGCTGGCGGGCAGTAGTGTTTAACCGCACCAGTATTGTGGCTATTGATTTAACCGGCACACAAAGAAATAAAACGGGAGCTAAAATTTCTTACCGTAAAGATTTTGATAAATTAACAAAACAGGAAAGAATTGACCGCCGTAAAGAACGGGATTTAAAAAAAGCTTTGCAGCCCAATTAGCCGTTTAAAATATTATGGCCCAGTTTGTCTTTTTTAGTTTGTAAATATTTTTGGTTATGCGGATTTCCTTTTATTTCGATGGCAACAGTTTCTACTACCTCCAGCCCATAACCTAAAAGCCCGGCACGTTTGCGTGGGTTATTACTCATCAGTTTCATTTTACTAACACCCATATGCCGTAAAATTTGTGCACCCACACCATAATCCCTTTCGTCCATACCAAAGCCTAATTCTAAATTGGCTTCCACTGTGTCCATACCCTGCTCCTGCAATTTGTAGGCTTTTAATTTATTTATCAATCCAATGCCGCGGCCTTCCTGGTTCATGTACAAAATCAAACCTTTACCTTCTGCCTCAATCATCTTCATAGCATGGTGCAACTGGTCGCCACAATCGCATCTCAGCGATCCTAAAATATCACCCGTCATACAACTGCTGTGTACCCTTACCAAAACCGGTTCATCTTTTTCCCATTCGCCTTTTTTTAATGCCATGTGAATTTCGCCGGTGTTCAATTGTTTAAAAGCTACTAATTCAAAAGCTCCATATTTTGTGGGCAACTGCACCCTTACTTCTTCTTCAATTAAAGTTTCAATTTTTAACCGGTATTCAATTAAATCTTTTATAGAGATCAATTTTAAATCGAATTTTTTTGCAATTTCTTTTAACTGCGGCAAGCGGGCCATGGTGCCATCCTCATTCATAATTTCTACCAAAACTCCCGCAGGATAAAACCCTGCAAGCATGGCCATATCAATGGTGGCCTCGGTATGTCCGGTGCGGCGTAACACGCCACCTTTTTTTGCTCTTAAAGGAAATACATGCCCGGGCCTGCCTAAATCTTCGGGTTTAGTATCCGGGTGTACCAATGCCTGTATTGTTTTTGCCCTGTCGTGAGCCGAAATGCCAGTGGTACATCCCTGCCCTAGCAGGTCTACACTTACAGTAAAAGCTGTTTCATGCAAAGAGGTATTGTCAATTACCATTGGGGGCAGGTTCAGTTGGGTACAACGCTCTTCAATTAAAGGTGCACAAATAAGGCCCCTGCCATGCGTACTCATAAAATTTATAACTTCCGGGGTTACGCTTTCTGCAGCAGCAATAAAATCGCCCTCATTTTCACGGTCTTCATCATCTACCACAATAATCATTTTGCCTTTTTTAATATCTGCTATGGCACTTTCAATACTATCTAACATACATATATTTTATACGGCAAAGGTAATAAGGTTTGCTTTGAGGCCATGGTATGTTTACTTTTGAAATCGGGAAATTTTAATTTTCGCCTTTTGAAACATACACAAAAAATATTATTTAAAGTCACTATTGGCTTAAAAGCAACCCACTTTGTAAAAGCAGCGATTGTTATGCTACTGTTGCCTTTAAGTTTATTAATTAAAGTTGTCGGTATTTCGTCAATTATTTAGTTTCTTTGCCACCGAAATAAAAAACACAAACTACTATGAGTATTAAAAAAATTTTACCATTACTGATTGTTTTATTTGCAATTCCATTCTTAATGAATGCGCAGGTAACTACCAGCAATATGAATGGATCAGTGAAAAATCTTAAGGGTGAAGCACTTGGCGGGGCTACAGTTTCTGCTGTTCACCAACCCACTGGTACAGTATATACCACCTCTACTAAAAACGGTGGTAATTTTTATATAGCAAATATGAACCCCGGCGGACCTTATGTAATAACCGTTTCTTATGTGGGTTATAAATCTTTAACCAAAGAAGGCGTTTCATTAGATTTGGGTGAAACGAGTGTGCAAAATTTTGATTTGAGTGAAACTGCCAGTAATCTTACTGAAGTTATCGTTACCTCAAACCGTGCTGCTTCGGCAGGTGGTAAGGGTGGAACAGAAACTGGTATTGGCCGGGATAAAATGCAAAACCTACCTTCTGTAGGCAGAAATATTTCAGATTATCTCCGTTACGTACCTCAGGCTAAAATAACAGGGGATGGTGGTATATCTTTAGCAGGACAAAACAACAGGTACAACTCATTTTACATAGATGGTGCGGTTAATAACGATGTTTTCGGCCTGTCTGCTTCGGGTACAAATGGCGGTCAAACTGGTATTGCTCCTATTTCAATTGATGCAATTGATCAATTTCAGGTAGTACTTTCTCCATACGATCCTTCATTAGGAAATTTTACCGGTGGTGGCATTAATGCCATTACCAAAAGCGGAACTAATGTGTTACATGGCTCCGTGTATCATTTATTCAGAAATCAAAACCTATCTGGTAAAACGCCTGGTGTTGCAAAAGCTGCAGCAACAAAACTGGCAAATTTTACCAATAAAACTACCGGTTTCCGTATAGGCGGGGCCTTAAAGAAAAATAAAGTTTTCTTCTTTATAAGTGGGGAGATACAAAGGGATGAAAGACCGCAACCAGTTGATTTATCAAAATATCTGGGTAATTCTTCATTAGCGCAAATAGATGCACTTGGTGCTTTTTTAAAAACTACATACGGTTACGATCCGGGTGGATTCAGGGATAATCCGGAAGTAGTAGAAGCCAACAGAATTGCCACTAAATTAGACTGGAACATCAACGACAAAAATAAGTTAAGTGTTAGTTACAGGTACAACTATGGCTTTAGAAATAACACTGCAAGAAGCAGCAACTCTACAATTAACTTTTATAATAACGGGGTTAGTTTTCCTTCTACCACAAATTCTGGTTCTCTGGAGTTAAACTCAAGATTTAAGGGAAGTTCCAATAATAAATTATTACTAACATTTACTAATGTTGTTGATAACAGGGGGGCAATCGGTTCTCCTTTTCCAAGGGTAGCCATTCGTGATGGTGCCTCAAATATCATCTTTGGAACAGAAGAGTTTTCTACCGGTAATTATTTGCAACAAAATAATGCCGCAATTTTTGATGTATTTAAGTTTTACCAGGGCAAGCATACTTTTTCTGTAGGTACAGATAATGAATTCAGCAAATCCACGAATATTTTTATTCGCCAGAACTACGGGTCTTACCAATACGACAGCTTATCTGGATTTTTAAATGGCCTTAAAGCCAGGCAGTACGACAGAACGTATTCTTTATTAGATCCCGGAAAATCGGGTGATGAATCAGTTAATGCTGCAGCTAAATTTAATACCTTAAGACTTGGTTTTTTTGTAGGAGATGAAATTAAAGTTACCGACAGGTTCACTATGTCTTTAGGTTTACGTGCAGACAATACAAAGTTTTTAACAACCCCAAAAACAGATCCTTTCTTTAATGATACGGCTATTGCCAAAATTTCTCCTTTCTACGATTTAAAAGGAGCCCGTTCAGGCCAAATCAATGACCCTAAATGGTCGGTTAACCCAAGAATTGGTTTTGTATACCAGGTACCTGAAGAAAACGTAACCATTCGTGGTGGTGTAGGAACCTTTACCGGAAGAGTACCTTTAGTATGGCCGGGTGGTGTTTACAACAATAATGGAATTAGCCTGGCAGGTATCCGTGCAACAGGAGCTTCTTCCGTAGTATTTAAAGCCGATCCATTTAATCAATATACTGCAGCAGACTTAGGTATAACTACTCCCACACCAAGCGGGCAGGTAGATTTGCTGGCTAAAAACTTTAAACTGAATAAAGTTTTCAGAACTTCATTAGGTATTGATAAGAAACTGGGCAGGAAATGGAAAATTACCCTGGAAGGAATTTATACTAAGAACATTAATGAGATTGATTACAAACGTTTAGATATTTTACCTGCAACTTTAAAAGCTGTTGGTCCGGATAACAGAGACGTTTACACTACAGGTACAGCGCCAGCGCTTATCCCTTTACGTGCTAATGGTTCTAATCCTTACACTGGTATTTATTTACTGAGCAACAGTGATGGAGCTAAAGGTTTTTCATACAACTTTACTTTTACAGTAGACAGGGCCTGGGATAATAACTGGTCTTTTAATGCCAACTACTCTTACGGAAATTCGGTTGTAAAAAATGAAGGCACCAGTTCTCAAAATAATTCTCAATGGAGATTTATGGAATCCAGAAACGGCAGAAACAGTATCGGTCTTTCTACCAGCGATTACGATTTGGGCCACAGGATCAGTGCATTCACTTCTAAAAAATTCAGGTACCTTAACGACAGGCTGGCCACAACAGTTTCATTGGTTTACAACGGCCAGAGTGGAAGCCCTTACAGCTATACCACCGCAGGAAGTATGGTAAGGGATAATGCATCGGGTGATGGTAACGACTTATTATATATTCCTACTACAGCCCAAATTACAGGAATGACTTTTTTAAACAATACTATCGGAACTGGTAGCACTGCTATTATTTATACTCCACAGCAGCAGAGAGACGCTTTTAATCAATTTATTGAAGATGATAAATATTTAAGCAAACGCAGGGGGCAATATGCAGATCGTAATGGTGCAAGACTTCCATTTACTAATGTTTTAGATTTAAAAATCCAACAGGACTTCACGGTTAAATTAAGTGGCAAACCATACACTTTGCAGCTTACTTACGATTTATTTAATCTTACTAACTTTATTGATAGAAATGCAGGCAGACAATATTTTATAGCAAATGACCAATCACCAATTTTATCATTTGCAGGTTATGTTAGTGCAGCTAATTTAACCCCTCAATACAGGTTTACCCCAAGAACAACGACTGTATACAACATCTCTGATGGTGTGTACAACAGCTCACGCTGGAGCAGCCAACTGGGTGTAAGGTTAACCTTTTAATAAATGAATTTCAATTATAAAAAAACTCCGGATTTCTCCGGAGTTTTTTTATACCTGTTATTTATGCATTTTTATAAAATAATAAATTTAAAGCAATGCTTTACTGAGATAACTTGTTAATAATTACTTAATGCAATTTTATATTTTTATAGCCACCTTTACATAATCTTAAAACTAAAATTATGAGACGCATTAAAATTATTCGCCTGGTTGCGATATTTTTATTTATTCCTTTTGCTTTAGCCGCACAGGTTACTACTGGCAGCATAAGCGGTAATGTAAAAGATACCAAAGGAACCGATTTAACTGCCGCCACTATAGAAGTATTACACGAACCTTCCGGTTCTGTTTACCGGGCATCTTCCGGTAAAAATGGGGTATTCAATATTCCCAGTTTACGGGTAGGCGGGCCTTACAAAGTAACCATAACATTTGTGGGTTTTAAACCAGAAGTAATAACGGAAGTATTTGTACAACTGGGCGAAGCCTCAAAAATAAATGTGGTACTTACCGATGCCAACGCCAGCCTTACCGAAGTAGTTGTTGCCGGTACGGCAAGAAAAGGTTCATTGATATCCAAAGACCGCAAAGGAACATCTACCAATATTAACCGCCGGTTAATTGCGGCCTTACCTACATTATCAAGAAACATAACCGACTTTACCAAGTTAACTCCACAGGCCAGCGGAACATCTTTTGCCGGGCAGGATAATCGTTTTATTAATCTTACTGTTGACGGATCTATCTTCAACAACTCATTTGGTTTGCAGGCATTGCCCGGCAGCCAAACCAGCGCCTCTCCTATTTCTATTGATGCTATTGAAGAAATACAGGTAAACGTTTCGCCATACAGCGTAAAAGATGCAGGCTTTACCGGTGCAAGTATTAATGCGGTTACCCGTAGCGGTACCAATACTTTTCACGGGTCAGGTTTTTACAATAACCGTAACCAGGGTTTAGTAGGTACCAAGGCCGGCCCCGATGGTAAAACACCTGTAACCATTTCTAATTTTGATGTAAAACAATTTGGTTTTAGTTTGGGAGGCCCTATTATTAAAAATAAATTGTTCTTTTTTGCCAATTATGAAAACGAAAAAAGAACTGACCCCGGAACTGCATTTGCTGCAGACAATGGAACCAATACCGGGCAAACCAATGTATCAAGAGTAAAGAAAACAGATCTTGATGCATTATCAACATTTTTAAAAACTAATTTAGGATACGATCCCGGCCAGTATGAAGGCTATAATTTTTTAACCAACAGTTATAAAATATTAGCAAAGCTGGACTGGAATGTGAGTAATAAAAATAAATTCAGCCTGCGGTTTAACTCTTTAAGATCTTTTAAAGATATCGGTGCCAGCTCATCGGGTGTACTGGGCGGGTCAAGACAAAGCAATATCAACACCATGAATTTTTCTAATAATAATTATGAGATCAACAATGATATTTATTCCATCATCGGGCAGTTTAACAGCCGCATCAGTAACAAAATTTCTAACGAGTTAATTTTTGGGTGGACAGCTAACCGGGATTACAGGGCCATTAAAGGTGGTAACCTTTTTCCTATTGTTGATATTCTTGATGGTACTACTGCCGACAGAAATTATGTTTCATTTGGTGCAGAACCTTTTACCCCCAACAATAAATTATTTACCGATACCTGGCAGGTAAGTGATAACATTACTTTTTACAATGGCAAGCATACCACTTCTGCAGGTGCAAATTTTGAATCTTTTAAATTCTTTAACCAGTTTACTCCGCAAATTCAGGGACAATATACTTTTTACAGCCTTGCCGATTTTTATACTTCTGCCAATGCTTATTTAGCCAATAACACTATGGCCACTAACCCTGTTCCGTTAAGAAGATATATTTTAGGTTACAGCAATTTAGCTAATAACGAATTGTGGAATGCCATTACCAAAGCAAAAAATATTGGTGCGTATGTACAGGACGAATGGCAGCTGAGCGAAAACTTAAACATCACTTACGGTGTACGTTTTGATGTACCCTTCTTTACTTCCAACGCTGTAAACAATCCGCAGGTTGATGGCTATACTTTTGTTGATGAAAAAGGCGCACCAAAAAAATTGAGCACTTCTCAATTACCCTCCGCAAAATTAATGATCAATCCAAGGTTTGGTTTTAATTACGATATTAAAGGAGATAAAAAAACACAGTTGCGTGGGGGCTTAGGTTTATTCTCGGGGCGTCCGGCATTTGTATTTGTTAGCAATGCTGTAGGTAATAACGGTATGCAGGCGGGGCAAATAAGCCAGGATAATACCACTGCAAATCCATTGGTAAGATATCCCTTCAGCCCTAACACAGCCCGTAATATTCCCCCTACCACACCAGGGTCACCGGCAGCCAGTTATAATATTGCACCTATTGAAAAAAACTTTCGTTTTCCGCAGGTGTTCCGGTCAAACCTTGCTGTTGATCAAAAATTATTTGCAGGTATAGTAGGTTCGGCAGAAGTTTTATTTACACAAAGCATCAGCAATATATTTTATTATAACGCAAACCAAAAAATAGCCACTGCAAATTTTGCAGGCCCCGATAAGCGGCCACGCTTTGCAGGTAGTTCAAGCGCTGTAAGAATTAATACCAACGTAAACGATGCTACGGTTTTATCAAGCCGCCCCTACGGCAATAACACCAGCATTACTTTAAAATTAGAACAGCCCGTACAAAAAGGTTTAAGCTGGTTACTGGCATATAACTTTGGCCGCACCAAAGATTACTCCAGCTCCAGCACCATTGCCTTTAGCAGTTATACCAGTACCAGAACAGTTAACGGTAACAACCTGCCCGAAAATTCTTTTAGTGATAACGATACCCGCCACCGGGTAATTGGTAATATCACTTATAGAAAAGAAATTGCGAAAGCTGTAGCGTTGCAGGTTTCTTTATTTGGTCAATCGCAAAGTTTAGGCAGGTTTAGTTATGGTTATTCAAATGATATGAACCTGGACGGGATAAGTGGTAATGATCTTTTATACATACCCAAAGACCAGAGCGAAATGAATTTTGATGCCATTACAGGTGCTGTACCTTTTACAATACAACAACAAAAAGATGCTTTTGAAGCCTACATTCAAAACAACAGTTATTTAAAAAATCATCGGGGCCAGGTTGCGCAACGCAATGGAGTGCTTATGCCAATGCTAACCCGTTTTGATCTTTCTACCATGGTAGAGATATTCAAAAATTTTGGAAAACAACGGCATACAATACAATTCAGGGCAGATATTTTTAACGTAGGCAATTTTGTAAATAACCAATGGGGAGTAGCGCATGTTATTAACACCACTTCGCCGTTAGCTTATTCAAGAGTAGATGCCGGTGGTGTACCTTATTTTAGAATGAATACTGTAAACGGAACTTTAAAGTATGAAACTTACCGCAAGGGAACTGCAATACAGGATGTGTGGCAGGGCCAGTTGGGAGTACGTTATATATTTTAATCAATAAAAAAATATAGAAACATGCCCCGAAAAATTTCGGGGCATGTTTATTTTTATAAAAATGTTTAATGGCTTACTTCACCATTATAACCCCAGCCCCATTTTAAAAAAGCCGGAAATGCATTTGCCCATGTGGGTACATCATGCCTGCCTTCCTGCAACTCCAGGTATTTAATATCATCTGCTTTACTGTACCCTTTTGCTGCCAGTGCATCTATTAAGCCCAATGCATCATCAATTGAATCTATTACGCCATTATTATTTCTGTCTGCTGTTTCATCCAGTGTACCTACTTCAAAAAAGAATTTTAGCCATGGTGCGTAATGGCCTTCATTTACCTTGCGGTGCATAATGCGGTCGGTAATTTCATTAAAGTCTGCATCTTCCTGATCTTTATCCCGCCACCATAAGGAACCGCTGAATACACCAACTTTTCTAAATTCATGCTGATGATTCCATACAATATCCAATGCACTTAATCCACCTAACGAAAACCCGGCAAACGATTTTTCTTTAAAAGATTGAATAAAATATACTTTACGAATAAAAGGTAATAATTCTAAAAAAATAAATTTGCTGTACAAATCTGCTTTTGCACCCCTTCCTTTATAATCTAAAATTTTTGCGGTGCCATATTCGTTTTTCCGGTCTTCGGAACAATGGATGCCAATACATAATAAAGGCGTGATGGCTTCTGCATCGTACAGCTCGTGCAGAATATTTTCAAAATTCATGGTAACAAGATCCTGACCATCATTAATAAGCAGGAGGCTTAAAGCCGTGGGGCCCGACAGCTTAGCAGGTAAATAGCAATCTATTTTAACCTCTCTTAAAAGTAATTTAGATTTAAGTACATGATTTTCCACGCTAACACTGGTCGCTTTTTCCTGGTTCATAAGCGGTAAAATTAAGGAAAGAAGCTGATACGAATGGCCACTGTACTGCACATTGCTGAGGAATACGGCAGAAAAATTACTACGACCTGTTAACCTCAAACAATATTTGTTTTATTGCTGTGTAAAAAATATATTTGAATAAGCATAAAAACAAACATTTTATCAAGATAAAAAACCAAACATTATGAAAAAAATTGGCATGCTCTTCGGTAAAGAAAGGAGTTTTCCTATGGCATTTGTAGAAAGGGTAAACAGTAAAAATATAGAGGGCATAATTGCTGAACCTGTACAAATTGATAAAGTAATGCAGGGTGAACCAAGCGGCTATGCTGTTATCTTCGACAGGATAAGTCAGGACGTTCCTTTTTACAGGGCGTATTTAAAAAATGCATCGCTATGCGGCACCACAGTAATTAATAATCCTTTTTGGTGGAGTGCCGACGAAAAGTTTTTTAATAATTGTCTGGCAACAAAAATTGGTGTGCCGGTTCCAAAAACAGTAATTCTGCCCAGTAAAGATTTACCAACCGACACCAGCGATGCTTCTTTCAGCAACTTAGCCTACCCGTTAGATTGGGAAGGCATTTTTAAATACATTGGTTTTCCGGCATACATGAAACCTTTTGCAGGTGGTGGATGGAAAAGTGTTTACCAGCTAAACAGTATTGAAGAATTTTTTGAAAAACATGCAGAAACAGAACAACTGGTAATGATGCTGCAGGAAGAAATTAAGTTTACAGAATATTACCGGTGTTACTGTATTGGTGGAAAGTATGTACGCATTATGCCATACGAACCCCGTAACCCACATGCATTGCGCTATGTTGCCGATTTTAAACCAACGCCTGAAAAGTATAAAGAGATGGAAGATATTGTATTGCGTATCTGCCGTTATTTAGGCTACGATTTTAATACCGTAGAATTAGCTTTACGGGATGGTGTACCCTATGCTATTGATTTTTGCAACCCTGCACCCGATGCAGAATTAACCAGCGTAGGCCAGGAAAATTTTGACTGGGTGGTGGAAACAGCTGCAAACTACGCCATTGAAAAAGCTATGGAACATAAAGAGTATGCTGACAATTTAACCTGGGGTGAGTATATTAAAAGAAGCAGCGGCAAACAAAAATTATATTGAAAAATTTTTTAACCATACAAAATAAAGATTTTACCGAAACACAGGTTGAAGAGCCGCAAAGCCCTTATTGTTTTACTTACGCAGATTATTTAACCTGGAATTTTAAAGAAAGAATAGAATTAATACGGGGGAAGATTTTTAAAATGAGTCCGGCGCCAACAGTTACACATCAAAAAATTTTAAGCAATCTTTTTCTTGCATTAGGGATTTTTTTAAAACACAAAAATTGTAAAGTGCTGGTAGCCCCTGTAGATGTTAGATTAAAAGGAAAAGCATTTAGAAAGAAAAATTTGCGGAATGATGAGATTACCACTGTTTTACAGCCCGACATAATTGTAGTATGTGATGAAGAGAAATTGAAAGATGACCGTAGCGTAAATGGTGCCCCCGACCTGGTTGTTGAAATTTTAAGCCCGGGAAATACAAAAACAGAAAGCAAGTATAAGTTAGATCTGTACGAAGAAAATTGCGTATTAGAATATTGGGTGGTGTACCCGGAATATAAACAGATACATGTATTTATTTTAAACACAGCGGAAAAATACGGCAAGCCTGTTATTTACGAAAGTGGAGAAAATATTTCTTCTGTAGTTTTAAAAGGCCTGAGTATTGCCACTGATGAAATTTTTAAACTTTAATTAAATTAAAAAATGGCAAATTTATCATACAAGCATTTTACATTGGGTGTAGAGGAAGAATACATGGTAATTGATCCAGTTACCCGGGAACTTAAAAGTCATGAACAAAAGATAGTTCAGGAAGGCCAAAAAGTTATTAAAGACAAAGTAAAAGCCGAGATGCACCAGGCTGTGGTAGAGGTTGGCACAGATATTTGCAATGATGTAGATGAGGCTTTTATGGATGTGAGTACATTGCGCAAAACTATTAGTGGTATTGCCGGCGAACTGGGTTTATGGGTTGGTGCATCGGGCACACATCCCTTTAGCCATTGGGAAAGCCAGCTGATTACACAACATGCCCGGTACGATGAAATAGTAAACGAATTACAGGAAGCAGCCCGAAGCAATTTAATTTTTGGGCTACACGTACACGTTGGTATGGAGACCAGAGAAATGGCCATCCATATTGCTAACAGTGCCCGGTATTTTTTACCGCACATTTATGCGCTTAGTACCAACTCGCCTTTTTGGGAAGGCAGGCTTACCGGTTATAAATCTTTCCGCACAAAAGTTTTTGATAAATTTCCCCGAACTGGTATCCCCGATTTTTTTGAAAGCATTGAAGCATACGACAGCTATGTAAATCTTTTAATAAAAACCAATTGTATAGATAACGCAAAAAAAATTTGGTGGGATTTAAGGGTGCATCCATTCTTCAATACTGTGGAGTTTCGCATTTGCGATATACCCATGACGGTGCAGGAAACAATTTCAATTGCTGCACTTTTTCAGGGTATTTGTGCCAAGCTTTACAAGCTCCGCAGCCAAAACCTGAATTTTATGATGTACAGCAGGGCCTTATTAAACGAAAATAAATGGAGGGCCGGCCGTTATGGCATAGATGGAAGCCTTATTGATTTTGGAAAAGAAAGTGAAGTGAATACCCGGGTTTTGCTGTACGAACTGCTGGATTTTATTGATGATGTAGTACCTCATTTGGGCAGCCGCCACGCAGTAAATAACGTACATAAAATGATTGAGCAGGGCACCGGTGCCGACAGGCAATTAAAAGTATATGAACAGAGTAAAAATTTAGTGAATGTGGTAGACTACATTCACGATAGTTTTTTATCAGGCCTGTAAATGTTTGGACAGAAAAGATATTGTGGCTATATTTGCAGCCCAATTTACTTTTTTAATTAAAGTTGGGTTTGTAGATTTTAAAATGGCTGCGTAGCTCAACTGAATAGAGCATCTGACTACGGATCAGAAGGTTTTAGGTTTGAATCCTAACGCGGTCACCACAAGAGATTATCCTAATGATAATCTCTTTTTTTATGTTTACTACTTATATTCTTTTTTCAAAAAGTTTAAATAAATTCTATGTAGGCTTTACAGGTGATGATATAACAAACAGGCTTGCAAAACATTTAGCTAACCATAAAGGTTTTACGGCCAAAGCAAAAGACCGGGCAGTTGTTTATACAGAACAATTTGAAACAAAAAGCGAGGCTATGAAAAGAGAAAAACAAATAAAAGCATGGAAAAATAATATTCGCATTAAACAATTAATTGAACGCAGCTCAACTGAATAG
>JAYURK010000058.1:0-2169 GCA_043756235.1 Ferruginibacter sp.
TCAACCTTTTATGTACGATATTTCACAACTGAACGACCTGCTCGTTCCTGAATTGCTTGACATTGCAGATCATTTTACAATCTCCAACGCAAAAAAATTGAATAAGCAGGATTTAATTACCCAAATTCTGGATAAACAATCCCATATGAACACAGTAAAAAACGAAGAAGATAAGCCTAAACGCAAACGCATTGCAAAACCTGCCGATGGCGCAGAAACAGCGCCGGAACCCAAGCCAGCTGCAGTAAAAGCTAAAAAACCTGAAGCAGAAAAAAAGCAGCCGGTAAAAAAAGTGGTTGAAGAAGAAGAGGAAGAATTACAACCTATTACCAGCGAACAAAGTACCATACCTGCTGCCATTGCACAAATGCTGCAGGCCGAAGATGGTGATATACAACAACCAGAAACGCAAATTGAGGAAACGCCCCAACAGCAAACCCGTCAATTTCAGCAACGCAATAATCAACAAGCTTTTAATATTGAGTTTGATGGCGTTATTTTAGGTGAAGGTGTTTTAGAAATGATGCCCGATGGGTATGGTTTTTTACGCAGCAGCGATTACAATTATTTATCTTCTCCCGATGATATTTATGTTTCTCCTTCTCAAATAAAATTATTTGGTTTAAAAACTGGCGATACAGTTTACGGTAGCGTACGTCCGCCAAAAGAAGGCGAAAAATATTTTGCTTTATTAAAAGTAGATACCATTAATGGCAAAAGGCCCGATGAAGTGCGTGACCGTGTGCCGTTTGATTATTTAACGCCATTATTTCCTTTTGAAAAATTAAATCTTTGTACCAAAGCAGATAATTACAGTACCAGGATAATGGATTTGTTTACACCTATTGGTAAAGGGCAGCGTGGTTTAATTGTTGCCCAGCCAAAAACGGGTAAAACAATGTTGCTGAAAGAACTGGCAAATGCCATTGCAGAAAATCACCCGGAATGTTATTTGATGATCGTTCTTGTAGACGAAAGACCGGAAGAGGTTACCGATATGGAACGTAGTGTAAGGGCCGAAGTTATAGCCAGTACATTTGATGAACCGGCAGATAAACATGTAAAAGTAAGTACGATAGCTTTGCAAAAAGCAAAACGCCTGGTAGAGTGCGGCCACGATGTGGTGATTTTGTTGGACAGTATTACCCGTTTGGCAAGAGCACACAATACAGTAGCACCCAGTAGCGGTAAAGTATTAAGCGGTGGTGTAGAAGCTAACGCAATGCAAAAACCAAAACAATTTTTTGGTGCGGCACGTAAAATAGAAAATGGCGGTTCGCTTACTATTATAGCAACCGCATTAGTAGATACCGGCAGTAAAATGGACGAGGTAATTTTTGAAGAGTTTAAAGGAACCGGTAATATGGAACTGCAACTGGAGCGTAAATTATCTAACAGAAGAATTTATCCTGCAATTGATTTGGTGGCATCATCTACCAGGCGTGATGATTTGTTATTAGATAAAGATACCTTCCAGCGCATGTGGGTATTGCGTAAGCATATGGCCGATATGAATCCGGAAGAAGCTATTAATACTTTGTTGAAAAATATGAAAGGCACAAAAGATAATGCGGAGTTTTTAACGAGTATGAATGGATAACAGTAATGAATAAATTAAATTAATGATGAATAATTATAGCCGCCGGTTTTTAACTGGCGGTTTTTTATTTCAATACGATAGTAAAATTTTATATTATTTTTCATTGTTGTCCGACTAAAATCGGGTTTAAAAATGCTGTAATCCTTTATTACAAAAGGTTACAGGCTAAAAATTTACAGTTTCAATATTGGGGGTAGCACCCCCTGCTTTTTTATGTTGCAAAAGCAAAGGAGGCATTATGTGTTTTTCTCCATGCTTTATAGCTGTCTTTTATAAACTCCAGTAACCCCACATAACTCATCAGGTGCAGCCGTATCACCGTAATCATATTGGCAAACGACTTCTTTGTTGCTGCCTTCTTTCTTATCACCACCATTAGTAATTGTGCAATCAGTACACAATACACCTGCATTTTAATGGCATTGGTACTGTTGCCCCAAAAATAACGCAACGGAAAATTTTGTTTTTCTTAAAAAACCACCGCCTTGGGCGGTGGTAATGTACTGATGGCTATGCCTTAACTTTGGTAGATGTCGAATAGTAAATATCGAAAGCTCTCACACGTAGTT
>JAYURK010000059.1:0-18230 GCA_043756235.1 Ferruginibacter sp.
GATGGCGGCCAGATAGAATTGCAAAACGGGAGTTATGTTGATGTTGCCAGACGAAAAAAAGAAGAGTTTCTTAAAGCCATTGGCTATTAGTATTTTTGCCCCATGAAAAAATATTTACAGGATTTATTCATCAACCAGCAGTACAATAAAAACAATTTTTTTTTAATTGCCGGCCCCTGTGTGGTAGAAAGTGAAGAAATGGTAATGGAAATTGCAGATAAAGTTTCGGCCATTTGCAAACGCTTAGAAATTGCCTATGTATTTAAAGCCTCTTACCGCAAAGCTAACAGAACAAGCGCAGCCTCTTTTACAGGCCTGGGAGATGAAAACGGTTTATCACTAATAAAAAAAGTTGGCGAAAAATATAAGCTGCCCACCACATCCGATATTCATGCACATGATGAAGCGGAAGAGGCAGCAAAATATATAGATATTTTACAAATTCCTGCATTCCTTTGCCGCCAAACTGATTTATTAATAGCAGCCGCAGCAACAGGCAAAATTGTAAACGTAAAAAAAGGACAATTTTTAAACGGCCCTTCCATGAAATTTGCTGCGGATAAAATCAGGCAGGCCGGCAATGATAAAATAATGCTTACCGAAAGAGGCAATACCTTCGGCTATCAGGATCTGGTAGTAGATTACAGGAATATTACCTGGATGAAGGAACAGGATGTGCCTGTAATAATGGATTGCACCCACTCCTTGCAGCAACCCAATCAAACCAGTGGTGTAACCGGAGGCAACCCACAATTAATAGAAACTATTGCCAAAGCCGCAATTGCAACCGGTGCCGATGGGTTATTTATAGAAACCCATCCCAACCCGGCTATTGCAAAAAGTGATGGCGCTAACATGCTGCAATTAAATTTACTGGAACCCCTGCTTGAAAAACTCCTGAGAATACGTAAGGCTGTTATATAAAAAAAGCCCCCTTAAAGAGGACTTAATAAATTAGGATAGTTCAGCAACCATTAAAAAAACCACGTAAAAATTGAATATCAGATTATAAAACGGGGACTAATATGATTTAACAAAAATAATGCTACAATTTACAACTGTATCTGTTAATCGGACACACCAATGATTGTAAAAGGCAAAAACAATCAGCGTCTACACTTCACTGGGTAAAATATTGAACTCTTTTTTATAAGCGATAGTAAAATTACTGAGGTTTTTAAATCCCAAAGCCATTCCGGTTTCTTTAACTGAATATTTTCTGGATCTTAAAAGCTGCCTTGCTTTTAGCATTCTGTTTTTTTGGTAATACTCATAAAGACCCAAACCGTAAAGAGTTTTAAAAATATTTTTTAGTTTGGTCTCACTCATCATAGCAGTTCTTGCAATTGAAGTTATTGAAGGCGGAGCTACAGCAAGATTACTCACCAAAATAGATTCTACCTGCATCATACGTTTTATAGTGTCATCGTTTATGCTGGGAGGTTTGGTTATATTTTGTCCCATTCGGGTGTAAAGACTTCTGAAAAATTTTTCCAGCAAAAGCATTACCCTGTTTTGCAGTATTACTTTTTGCATGGGGTTATCTTCTTTAATTTCAAAAATATCTTCCATCAGCTCCCGGTATTCAAAATTTAATATTTCAAAATTAAAAACCGCCGTTTTTAAAGAAAGGTATTCTTGCAGTGCTTCGTCGGTACGTTCAATACCGGCATGAACTTTAAGCCAGTCTGCAGTAAAAAAAATGTTTACACAACGGTCTTCAATGCCTGCGTTGGCGGCGTAAGAAAAATCAGTAAGGGAGTTGGTTAAAAAAGCGCCGGAAAAAACCTGCTGATCACCATCCAGCCTGTCTTCATCAATTTTAATGGTAAGGGCTTTAAGGTTTTTCACTTCATCAAAACGCAGGGTATAGGATTGATCAGGTACCGGTTGCCTTACAAAATTTACCGGTTCGTAAATAATACATTCATTAATTAAAACCTGCAGGCCATTGGCAAGCTCTACTACTTTTATATACCCGGCACCAATATTATGAGGCAATAATAAAGTATTATTTATTACTTCTACCCCGGCAAATTCTGCCAGCTGATACAAATAATCTACATGATTACAATATTTATAAGAGAAAGTAAACACTGGAGTAGCTTTTAATAAATAAACAGAAATAATTACACTTTATTGTAAATGCTGATAGGCACATTATTGTATTGCTTTTTAAAAGCAAGGGTAAAGTTAGATACATTATTGAAACCAACTGCCCGGGAAGTTTGTTTAATATTACAGCTGCCGCTTACCAAAAGTTCGTAAGCTTTTTTAAGCCGTTGTTTTTGATAATAAGCATAAATGCTATCGCCATACATCACTTTAAAACTCTTTTTTAATTTGGTACTGCTCATAGAAAACAGGCGGGAAAATTCCTCTATCGTTGGGGGAATTTTATTAAAATCTTCCACCAGCAATTGTTCTACTTTAATTAACCTGGTAATTACATCCGAAGAAAGATCAAATTTACCCTGCAATAAATTTATTTTGCTGTAAAGGCGTGTAAAAAAACGCTCTACCAGCAATGCTACCCTGTTTTGCAAAAAAATATTTTGCAGCGGATCTTCTTTTTTTGCCTGCCACAGTTCATCCATAAGTTTAAGGTAACCTGCATCCAGTGGTTCTATATCAAAACTTTCTGTTTTTAGCGACAGGTATTTTTGCAATACATCATCATTTGCCTCTAAGCCCATATATTTCTTCAACCACTTTTCATTAAATAAAACCTTTACCGATTTTATATGCATACGGGCAGGCAGCAATTCAGTATTAACAAAAACATTGCTGGTAAGCCGGGCAACACTATGCCGGATATTTGATTTTTGCAATTGTTCATCATCTACTTTAAAAGTAGCGGTATCAGATACATACACGTCATCAAAATGAAGCACAAAATATCTTTTTTCTGAACGCTCTCTTTTAGTAAGCAAGTCTTTACTAAAGGTAACATCCGCCAGCAGCACCTGCAATTCATCAAACAGGCTTATAGCTTTTAAAATTCCTTTGCCTGCAGGCGGGGCAATCAGCAAAAAATCTTCCTGTTGATGAGCAATATGCAGCGCCGCCGACAGATCCTTCAGCAACTTTGTATAGCTGGTATGATTTACATCAAGTATAACCATATAAATTTTATGGTGCGTTTAGTCTGCAATTTAATTTTCAAAGATATCTAAGGGGATTTCGTTTTGCATTGAAAATGTAACTTTTTATGTTCATCCAGAAAGCAACAAAAAAATATACAATTACCGGCGAACCCATTGTAAGGAAAGAGATATAAATAAAATATTTACGAATAGTGGAAGTGGCAATGCCCATCCTTTCGCCAATGGCCGTACATACACCGAATACATGCCATTCAATAAAATATTTAAACCGGTTCATACGTCTAAAGTTAGCACATTTTTTTGTATAAGATGTGTTTTAAATAGTGATTGAGTTTCATTAAATTTGCACCACTTAAATTTTGTTGGTAAAGTTGCTATATTTTAAAGCACCGGTTAAATATTGTTAAATAAAAAAAAATTAAAATAATCTCATGGCATTCGACATTGAAATGATCAAAAAAGTTTACGCCAATTTTGCCAGCAGGGTATCGGCAGCACGTATGGCAACTGGTAAACCCTTAACGCTTACCGAAAAAATTTTGTATGCTCATCTTACTGAGGGTAATGCTACCAAGCCATACACACGTGGACATGATTATGTTGATTTTGCACCAGACAGGGTTGCCATGCAGGATGCTACCGCACAAATGGCATTGCTGCAATTTATGCAGAGTGGCCGCATTAAAGTTGCAGTACCCAGTACTGTTCACTGCGATCATTTAATTGAGGCTAAAGTAGACAGTAAAACAGATTTAAGCCGTGCTGTTACTGAAAGCAGCGAAGTGTACGATTTTTTGGCAAGTGTGAGTAATAAATATGGAATAGGTTTTTGGAAACCCGGTGCAGGAATTATACACCAGGTGGTGTTGGAAAATTATGCTTTTCCCGGAGGCATGATGATTGGTACCGACAGCCATACCGTTAACGCAGGAGGCCTGGGCATGATTGCCATTGGCGTTGGTGGCGCAGATGCCTGCGATGTAATGGCAGGTTTACCATGGGAATTAAAAATGCCCAAATTAATTGGCGTAAAACTTACCGGCAAATTAAATGGCTGGGCAGCACCAAAAGATGTGATTTTAAAAGTGGCTGGTATACTTACCGTAAAAGGTGGTACAGGGGCTGTAGTGGAATATTTTGGCGAAGGCGCTACCAGCATGAGTTGTACCGGCAAAGGAACAATTTGCAATATGGGTGCCGAAATTGGTGCCACTACATCAACCTTTGGGTACGACGAAAGTATGAGCCGGTATTTAAAAGCCACCGGACGTGAAGAAATTGCTGCCTTGGCTGATACCATTAAAGAACACCTTACCGGCGATGCAGAAGTTTATGCAAATCCCGAAGCTTATTTTGACCAGGTAATTGAAATTAACCTAAATATTTTAGAGCCGCATTTAAACGGGCCTTTTACACCCGACCTTGCCACGCCTATCAGCAAAATGAAAGAGGCGGCATTGGCGCATGGCTGGCCAACAAAAATTGAAGTGGGTTTAATTGGTAGTTGCACCAACTCATCTTACGAAGATATTAGCCGTGCTGTAAGTTTAGCACAACAGGTAAGTGATAAAGGTTTAAAACTGCAATCGGAATTTACTATTACACCCGGCAGCGAGCAGGTGCGTTTTACCATAGAAAGAGATGGGTTTTTAAAAGTGTTTGATAAAATTGGCGCCACAGTTTTTGCCAACGCCTGCGGCCCATGCATTGGTATGTGGGCAAGAGTTGGTGCTGAGAAGGCGGAAAAAAATACCATAGTGCACAGCTTCAACAGAAATTTTGCAAAACGTGCCGATGGCAATCCTAATACTTATGCATTTGTGGGCAGCCCCGAAATTGTAACTGCAATGGCCATTGCCGGAGACTTAACTTTTAATCCGCTTACCGATACTTTAATAAATGATAAAGGAGAGCAGGTAAAATTAGACGCACCAACAGGTGATGAATTACCACTAAAAGGTTTTGCTGTAGAAGATGCCGGTTACCAGGAACCTGCATCAGACGGCAGCGGCGTATCTGTAAAAGTATCGCCGGATAGTAAGCGTTTACAATTGCTTGATCCTTTTGCGGCATGGGAAGGAGTTGATTTACAAGGATTGAAATTGTTGATTAAGGCAAAAGGAAAATGCACTACCGATCATATCAGTATGGCCGGGCCATGGTTAAAATTCCGTGGTCATTTAGATAACATCAGCAACAACATGCTGATAGGGGCTGTAAATTTCTTTAACGAAAAAACCGATTTGGTAAAAAACCAGTTAACCGCAGAATATGGCACCGTACCCAATACACAAAGGGCTTATAAAGCTGCAGGTGTTGGCACCATTGTGGTGGGTGATGAAAATTATGGCGAAGGAAGTTCGAGAGAACATGCGGCTATGGAACCCCGTCACTTAGGTGTAAGGGCAGTTTTGGTAAAAAGCTTTGCCCGTATACACGAAACCAATTTAAAAAAGCAGGGCATGCTGGCCTTAACTTTTGCCGATAAAGAAGATTACAATAAAATTTTAGAAGATGACACTATTGATATAGAAGGTCTTTTAACTTTTGCACCTAACAAAGCATTGCACCTTGTACTTAACCATCGCGATGGCAGCAATGAAACTATACTGGTAAATCATACTTATAATGAGCAGCAGATAGAATGGTTTAAAGCAGGTGGTGCATTAAATATTATACGCAGAGAATTTGCAGCAAGGCAGTAAGGAAAATATATCCATAAAAAATCCCGATACATCATCGGGATTTTTTTATTACTTCAAAAAAAAATTAATCTTCATCCCTGTCCATTCTAAATCTTACGCCTACACTTACCGCAGGATGTTTAGCAATGGTTGAATAATTATATTCCGGCTCGCCACTATCGGTTAATCCATAATAAGCAACAGAAGCCCTGATACCAATTTTTTCGTTTATACGGTAAAGTACACCTGCCCCACCGCCATAATGAATATTTGAATTATTTTCAACCGGGTATTTTTGTAACGAGCTGCCATTATTGGGATTTTCGGTATAATTATTATTATAACCTGCTCCATAAGTATAACCCAGGCTAAGATTAATAAAGGGTAAAACTTTATTTTCTTCATTACCATTATCAAGTAAAAAAAATGCCAGGTTGTACCGGTAAGCCAGGTCTAAACCTGTTTTACCACTTATTTGTACCGAGCTGGTAGAATTATTTGCCGGAGTAGTATAAGTGTATTTATTACCCAGGTTCAACTCCAGGTCGAACCAATGGTGCAGGCGTTTGGTAGATTTTTCTTTGCCGTAACTTATAAAAAAACCAATAGAAGAACTTCGGCCGCCATTTTGTATTCTTGCGGCTGTGCCCACGTCATAAATGCGGCCCGTTTTGTTTAAAAAACTGGCTTTTTTATATTGTGCGTTTACTGCAGTAATCACCAGGGTTACTGCAAATAATAAAAAACTTTTTTTCATCAGGATTAATTTTTGGGTTTTAATAAAAGATATTTAAAAGAGTTATTGTATGCGGCATCTATAAAAGCAAGCATCATGGGCCATTTATCTTTGGTGGTATTTGCTTTTTTATATACTTTTTTTATTTTTAAAACCACTGCACCATTCGCTTCTTCGGCTGCAGCAGAGTAAGTTCCGGCTTCATTATCTACACTAAAATTTAATTCTTTTACACCTTCAACGGTGTACCCCTCCGGTATTTTAAAATTAATAATCCAGTTCAACGTTCTGGCATAACCTACATTTATGTCATGCTTTCTTATTCTTTCTTCTTTTTTTATTTGTAATTGAGAGCCTACTAATCCACCAATATTCAGCAGGTATTTTTTTCCGGCCTTGCGTATCATACCCGGCAATTCAAACTCTTCGGTAAACACTAAATTTTTTTGTTTGGCAGATCGGCCATCACTGCTGATATTAAAATTTTTATATTTTACTTTTTGATGAAAATCTCCCTGCAGTTCATTTTTTACCAACTCTACTTTAGCTTCTTTATACTCATCTTTAAGTGCTTTTACGGCGTTGTAATATTCGTCTTCCTGTGCACTTTTCATTTTTTCTGTTGGCGATTCGCCTCCATAATATTTATAATCGTCCAGCATGTAAGGGGTATACTTTAACGCAGTGGTTATGTTCCTGGTTTTGCTTAAACCGGCAAATGCATTTGTACGGGATACCGTTAGTGTGTTCATATCCTTTTCCAGCGAGGCAGTAAGGGTATAGTCAGCAACATTGTCAGTAAACGAGGCATCGGGCAATGAAATGGATTTAATATCCTGACCTGCTTTAGTGGGCTGTGCAATTATATAAGCTTCACTGGCTAACAGGTCTTCCACCAGGTCAATCGGATTGCTATGATCTGTACAATTAAAATAATAGGTATTATTTACTTTGCACACATAGCGGATCTCCTGGTCAAACAATACATCCTGCAATTTTCCAATAGATTTTGATACGCTTATTACCAATTCTGATTTAATATCTTTTTGATATAGCAATGAACCAAAAATAAATGCGGCGGTTTTATCGCTTAAATAAGTATCTCTGTTTACTACAATATTTCTCAGCTTATAATATACGTTGTTAATGTATTCTTTATCCGTCCAGTCTTTAGCGCCCTGTTTTTTTAACTGCGACCAGGTAGCATCTATTAAATTTTGTACCGAAGTAAAGCTGCTGAAATAATTATTACCAGTTTGTTCGTAATCTTCCCAGGCCTTTTTAGCCAGCTCTTCTTTGGTAAAGCTGTTTTTTATTTCCCCTTTTTGTCCAATTAATGCACCTCTTACTTTTTCGTTGTTGGCATAAATAACCTGAAATTTTGTTAACGGGTACACTTGATAGGTATTAATAAAGTTTACATCTTTTTCCACCCCTCTGTCTGCATCAGTAAATACATACTTAAAAAAATCCGGATCGCTGGCCGGCTCTTTCTTAAAATCGGGAGCACCATTAACCGATAATGATTTAAAAAAAGATTTATCATCAGTTTCCATGATGATTTGGTTGTACAAAACCGGGTATACTTTATTACACACTTCGTACTGTGGCGAAAACTCAATATAACCTGTGCCCAATACATTTAATTTACTTTTTGTAATGGTCACATACTCTAAAATATCGCCGGGCTCCATATCGGGCACCGCAACTTTAAAGTACCGGCGTTCGCCACCATTTTGCTGATCGAAAAAACTTTTAAAAAATTCCGGAACACTTGAAACAGATTCTACACCAACCGCATCGTTTAACGAAACCGCTTTAACACTGCCATCAGTTTTTGTAATTTTTGCACTAAAGCCATCAGTTTTATCGCTGTACCTGAAGTACACTTCGGTAAAGGCTTTTACAGCATTACGATCGTTCAATTTTATTTTAAACCTTACGTTTTCAAAAAAAAGTAAACTGCGTTCCCCTTTCGATAAAAAACCATTTCTCGATTTTTTATCAATGGTAACACTTCTTTTAAAACCAAATACCACAGCCGACTCATCTTTATATTTGTCTGGCACAGTATTATTGTTAAATGCCGGTATATTTTCTGCCCAAAGTACTTTAGCATTTATTTCAATGTTATCTAAAAAATCTTCGTCAATTACTGTTTGCGCCATAGCTGCGGCACTGCTGGTTAAAAGCAATACAAACAATATAATTTTTGTGTTAAAAAATATTTTCATTGTTGCCGGGTTTTATTTTTTGGTAATGCTCAGTAAGTATTTGTTAAACTCTTTTATCGACTCAATAAATTTTATCCAATTGGGAAAATCAGCTTTTTTAATGATGCTGTTTTTTATTGACAGTTCTTTTTTAAGTGTCATTTTATTTCCCGTAACAGTGTACTCTCCTTTAAATTCGTAGCCATCAAATTTCATTTCTAAATTTTCGGGCTTATCAATAAATTTTTTATCTGCCGGTATGGTTAATGCTATTTCATCTTCAAATTTCACCAGCACATCCAGGTCGTAACCCTGCACTCTTTTTTCGTCGGGTATAAATTTATCCAGTGTTTTAGGAAAGAAATCAACACCCACATATTTATCGCCGCTTATGGTGTTAACGGTGTTGGATAAATCTACATCGCCTTCAATTACAACAGGCAGCTCCCTGTTTTTTAAATCGCTTGTTTTAACGTTGGTGGCCACCATATTATCATTTCCAAATTCTAAATAATCATTTAAAAATTCTTTTTGCGATGAGGTGGGTAAATCCTGGTAACTCTGGTGAAAATCGGTGCGTTCATTACCGGTAATGGTAACTTTTACTTTGCCGTTAAGGCTTTCGTTTGCCAAAACTAAATCGGCCTTGGTATACACTTTATTATCGTTAGCAGTTGTGGGTGGTACCATTTTAATTTCAAACTTATCTCCATTGGCAATCATTACTTCTTTGCCCTGTATGCGAAAAGCATTTTCGCCAAAGGGTACATAATTTTCTGTGCCATCCAGGTAATAAGTTTTACCGCCAAAATTTAAAGTACATATTGCATGATTATTTACACATAATGCCGGGGTGCTTTGCGGATAAGGAATATGCCTTGTACCTATCCAGGTAAAATGGGCATCATAACCAGAGAGCTTCATCATTTCGGTTAACAGGTTGGCCATGCCTTTGCAATCGCCATATTTTTTTGCAAGCACATCCTGTGCCGATGAAGGAATGTAACCTGAATAACCATCTTCGTATGCTATGTACCGTATGTTATCCTGCACCCAATAATAAATGGCTTTAATTTTATCAACATCGGTGGTTTTGCCTGCGGTAATTTTTGCAAGCTGTGCAGTTAATTTTTCTTTTTCGTTGCCTGCCATTAAATACAACCGGTTATTCCAGTTGTAAACATCATCCACTTTATCAAAACCCTTTAACACCTCTCCTTTATTTTCAAAAGATTTTATCTGCACTATAATGTGCGGATCGGTAAAGGCCCGGCCAATGCGCCGGTATTCCGATTTATAAGCCGGAATATCTTTCATAATAAAAACGTAATTGGTATAACCGCCTTTTGTAGTTTCTTTAACTTCAATTTTACTGCCTTCAAAATTCATCCTTTTAAAATCTACACTTAACCATTCGGGCACTTTAAATTCTATAACCTGTTCTTTTATTGGGTAAGATGCGTTAAAAAAAATACGGGTTAAATATTTTCCGTCGGTGTAAGCTTTTTTAACGGTTATCCGAGCCATACTACCTTTTTGGTTAAAGCGCAATGGATAAAATTGTACCCGGCTGTCATCAAAAAAAATTCCGTCGTCGGTTACGGAACGGTCAATGCCTCCCCTGTCGGAAGTAACATATTTACTGCCGTATTTAAAAGCCCTCTTAAATGTTTTTAGCTGGATAAATTTATTGTAATACTCCGGGTAAGCCATGCTCGAAAATTTCTTTAACGCCAAAAATTCATATTCTGCGTTTTCCTCTATCTCTACTACCTTATCGTTTAAAGCATTTTTACCCTTATCAAAAGTATAAAACTGGTAGCTGGAAGTACACATCACATCATCTTCTTTGTATTTTTTGGCGTACACGGTTGCGGAACTAACATCATCATCGTTTTGCGCAAAAATTTTGCTGCTGTTTAAAAATATAATGAATGCAAAAACACCGCAATAAAAAGCTTTTAAAGCGGAAGAGCGCTTTAGCCTGAAGCCAAAGCTATTGATGGCTGTACCGTACAGAGAAACTGGATTTGGATTCATGCTTTGCAGTTTAAGGTAATGATAAGTGGATGTAAACGTGTTTATGGCACTTTAATTGTTTGAAAATATAGATAATTTGTAATTTATCCAATTATTTTATTTTTTAACCGAAAAAGCATTTAAAAAAATTGTGCATTAATAATTAATGTTTAAACATTAATTTATGTACCTTGCACTAAAATTAAAATTATGGCAACAAAAAAATGGGTTGTGGACCCTACCCACAGCGAAATACAATTTAAGGTAAAGCACCTGATGATAACCAATGTAACCGGTAGCTTTAATATTTTTACGGTAGATGCCCAAACAGAGGACGAAGATTTTACAAAAGCGAAAATTTCGTTTACAGCAGATGCCGCATCGGTAACCACAGGAAACGAACAAAGAGACGGTCATTTAAAAAGTGCCGATTTTTTTGATGCGGAAAAATTTCCCCAGTTAAAATTTGCAGCAACCAAATATGAGTCGGTAGATAACGATGGCTCTTATGAATTGTATGGCAATCTTACTATTAAAGAGGTTACCAAACCCATTAAATTGGCAGTGGAGTTTGGTGGTGTAGTTAAAGACCCATACGGCAATACCAAAGCTGGTTTTACTATTAATGGTAAAATAAATCGTAAAGATTATGGCTTAACCTGGAGTGCTGTAACGGAAGCAGGCGGTGTAGTAGTTAGTGATGAAGTGAGAATTAATTGCGAAATACAATTGATAGAGCAACAATAAGATTTTTATTTTTATTTTATTGAACGAAACCTTAACCGGTTTCGTTTTTTTATATGCTAACCCTCTGCATCAATTTTAAAATGACATTCTTTATATTTTAAATTGCTACCGCAATAACATAGATTCCCTATTTTTCATTGGAGTTTTTTTAATTGATTTAAAGAAAGTCTATGAAATTTTGGCTATCGATAGATGCAATAAGTTTAGTCCTGTGAAAAATTTTCAAATACTCGTATTCACTTTTGTTACATTTTGTTTTTTTTGCTTTAAAAACAAGCGTGAGGGTATCAATTGTATTATAGTTGTATTTTAAATATATTTTCCGTGTTTTTTCTGATTTAAAAGCATCATTATCTTCGGTATAATAAAAGCGGGGGCAACGTCTATGCTATAACGGTTAATTATTTTATGGTTTATTAATAGTAACATCGCATGTGATGTAATTACTAGTACCAATTAAATTGTTTTTGTAATACACTTTTAAATATTCAAAGTAAGAATTACACTCATTTCTGTTAGCTTTAAAGGTGCATATTAATGTATCCTTTTCTGTATTGTTATATTGTATGTAAAACTTTTTTGTAATTTCTTGGCCGAAAGCAGTAGCATCGGTAGATGAATTATAAATTGGTGTAATGCCAAATTTGTAATACCCCGTACCCGGATTATTTGGGTCTGTATTACTTGAAATAAGTAAACTCATTTTGACTCCATTTTGGTCAGTAATAACAAGGCTGTCCTTGTTGTATAATGAATAAAAAGGAATATTTGTATACATATATTTTGAATTCGGGACACTAAAAAAAGTAATTCCCACCGCACTACTTCCGACACCTGCAGTTTCGCCGCAATGGTTGTCGGGTTTGCCGCAACTAAAAAATGCTAGGGAAAAAGACAGGTAGAAAAAAATAATTAATTTCATAATAGTATATTTTAAGTTGTTGACACTTTTTTTTAGTTTTTGCTGCTTGTGGGTGGGCTATGGTCTCTAATAATTTGGTGTTTGAGTGTCATCATTTTTGTATGTTGTAGATTTTAGCGTTAGTCAGAATAAAAAAGTAATACAAAATGGTACTTCTTTTTGCCTTAACCCACTCCTTATAATTTAAACAATTTTTGAATTGGAGGGAGTAGGGTTTCTTACAACGCAGGGCTTTGTGCAACTGTTAAATAATAATGCAAAAAAGATAAGAAAAATAATTATTAGGTATTTCATAGTTAAATGCTTTATAAGATTTAGAAAATAGATACCATGGGTAGTTTTGAATATTGATACAAATTATGTTAATTAAGCCAGCCCTGCAATACTACAAAGTGGTAGTTTTAATAAAATAATTTTATTAGTACCAACGCCCCTAACTAAAAGACTAATCAATAAAGTAAAACTACTTAACTGTATTTACATTTGCATATCAATAAAAAAATATGATACAGTATAACCCTAAAGACTGGCGGAGTTTTATTTTTCGTTTTCATAAATCGGATACGTTTATAAAACTGTGGCCCATGATTTTGCTGATATGCGTTTACTCGGGTACCGTTGCTTATTTTGAAGTAGAGCACTGGAAATGGAGCGAAAAAACCAAAGTAAAAAACATTGTGCTGATGCACAGCCTTCTTGGTTTTGTACTTTCATTATTACTGGTGTTTAGAACCAACACGGCTTATGACCGCTGGTGGGAAGGCCGTAAGTTATGGGGTGCATTAGTAAACAACAGCCGCAATATGGCACTAAAATTAAATGCACTTTTACCCAAAAACGATGCACAAAGCCGTGCATTTTTTAAGGCCGCCATTCCGCAATATGCCGTTGCTTTAAAAAATCATTTGCGCCAGGAGTCTACAAGGCTGGCATTGGATGAAGCCGATCATCCGGAACTGCTGGATATAGATCATGATAAACATGTGCCCAACCAGTTGGCCGCCCTGCTGTTTAAAAAAGTAAATAATTTATTTGAAGCAGGAAAAATAAAAGGCGAGCAACTGATTATCATCAATGGCGAATTACAATCTTTTGCAGAAATATGCGGCGCCTGCGAACGTATAAAAAATACGCCTATCCCTTTTTCTTACAGTGCCTTTCTTAAAAAATTTATTTTCTTTTATGTAATGACATTGCCCTGGGGCTACGTTTTTAATTTAGATTACTGGGTAATACCTGTAGTAGGATTTATATTTTATGTGCTGGCAAGTTTGGAACTGGTGGCAGAAGAAATTGAAGACCCTTTTGGCATGGACAGTAACGATTTACCAATGGATAAAATGTGCGACAATATTCAAAAGCATGTAAACGAACTGTTGTAAACTAACTAAAATGATGCTGATTAAATTTTTATTTTAATCAGGCTTTGTTTTCAACAACATATATTGCAGTATAATTAATTTTTTTACAAGCAACCAGTTTTATAAAATTGCCGTTAGGGTAATTGTTACCAAAATAATTTACGGCATCACTTTAAGAATAAATTTGCTTAACTTAAACTTTGATTACTAATACAAAAACTAACCTGCATTTTATGAACGCATTTAAAAAAGTCACTTCACTTCTTGTATTTTTTTTACTAACCTCATTATTAATTATAAATGGTTGTGGCGATAAAGGCGGAAACCCTCCACCACCAGCACCCAACCCCTGCGCCAGTAAAACAATTACCGTTGCTGGTACAATTGTAAATACTTCTGCTGGCCTGGCAAATGGATCAATAGCTGCAACCGCATCGGGCAGCACTAATTTTACCTACCAGTTAAATACCGGAACATTTCAGGCCTCAGCAAATTTTACGGGCCTGGCAGCAGGTACGTATACCGTTACAGCTAAAGATGCTGATGGCTGCACCGGCACCAACACTTTTACAGTAACCGATCCCTGCAGTGCAAAAAACATTACAGTTACTGCTGTAATTGTAAACGCAGGTGTAGGTTTATCTAATGGTTCAATAACAGCAACAGCAACAAACAGTACAGGCTTTACTTATCAACTAAACACCGGCGCATTTCAGGCTTCGGGTACATTTACAGGTTTAGCCGTTGGCACTTATAATGTTACTGCAAAAGATGCAGATGGTTGTTTAAAAACACAAAGTTTTACAGTGAATGATATTTGTGCTGCTAAAACAATAACCATTACTGCAACAATAGTAAATGCCGGCACCGGTTTATCTAACGGATCTATTGCAGCAACTGCAAGCGGCAGCACTGGTTTTACTTATCAATTAAACAGTGGTGCCTTTCAGGGTTCGGGTACTTTTAATAATCTGGCAGTAGGTACTTATAATATTACGGCAAAGGATTTGGATGGCTGTACCAAAACACAAAGTTTTACGGTGAATGATATTTGTACGGCTAAAAATATTTCTATTACTGCAACTACTGTAAATGCTGGCCCTGCCGCAGGCGCCACCAATGGATCGATAACCGCAACTGCAAGTGGCAGCAGTGGTTTTACTTATCAACTCAACAGTGGTGCATTTCAATCGTCGGGTATTTTTTCTTCGTTGGCAGCAGGCAGTTATAACATTACGGCAAAAGATTTAGATGGTTGTTTAAAAACACAAAGTTTTACAGTTATAACCGATCCCTGCATTGGTAAAGCGTTAACCATTAGTGCCGGCACAACCGGTACGGATAAATGTGCGCCTTCCGGCACAGGTACTATTACTATTACTGCTGGAGGTGGAGTGGGATTTACTTATCAAATAAATACAGGTGCCTTCCAGGTTTCAAATATTTTTACAGCGCTTGCAGCCAACACCTATAATATTGCAGTAAAAGATGCAGATGGTTGTATTAAAACCGGCACTGCAACAGTAGCACAGGCACCTGCAGGCACAAACTTTACGGCAGTTAAAGCAGTAATGCAAACCAATTGTGCACTCGGGGGTTGTCATGTAGCTCCATCTCCGGTGGGTGGGTTAGATTTTACGCAGGATTGTGTAATTGTAAACAGCTGGGACAGGATAAAAGCACGGGCTGTAGATGTGCCCACCAGCATGCCTCCTGCACCCAACCCCCAATTATCAGCTACCGATAAACAAAAAATTTTAGATTGGATTGCAGCGGGCCATCGCTTTACCAATTAATAAAAAAAGTGCATGAGAAAAAAGTGTAGCAAATTTTTGCTGTACTTTTTATTTTGCATCAAACCAAATTTTATTTTCATCATTCCAGTCGCCATTGTAATTTATAGTTAGCTCTTCGCCTTTTTCAATGGCCCTTACTGTTTGCACTACCATTACATCACCTTCATAATCCATAATGTATTCGCAATTGCTTTTGTAGCTGTGGTTATACATGGGTATTAATCCCAATGCCATACAGCAGTTTTCTTTATCTTTTCCCCACTCAAAAATATAATCGTGTAATTTGGTTTTGTCTAGGTGTATACGGTCATCATTACTCATAACAATAACCGGCGAAATTTCTATTATTGTATTTGCCGCAATTTTTTCTTTTGTAAAAACGCCGCGGCCTGCATGGCTGGTTTCATCTAAATATAAATATGGTTTCAACATAATTTTTGATTGCTGTTAATTGGGTAAATTGCAGCCATAATATTGCGAATTTATAACAAAGTACCGATGGCAATGGAGTTAGAAGAAATATCATTACAACAAAAATTTGATGAAGTAATAACTTCTGAAAATAAATTGCAGATACAGAATTTTTTAAATCACCAGAACATCAGTGATGTTGCCGATTTAATTTACAATAATGAAGATTATGAAAATCAAATTATTTCCCACCTTTCTATACACCGGGCAGTAAGTGTTTTTAAAATTTTAGAACTGCCCACGCAAAAAAAAATTATTCAGGACCTGCCCGCATTTAAAACCGCCGAACTTTTAAATGAGTTGCCACCCGATGACCGCACTTCTTTTTTAAGTGAATTACCAGGCGGTGTTGTAAGAGAATTAATAAAAACATTAAATCCTGATGAAAGAAAAATAACCTTGTCGCTTTTAGGGT
Source organism: Ferruginibacter sp. (assembly GCA_043756235.1). Taxonomy (GTDB): domain Bacteria; phylum Bacteroidota; class Bacteroidia; order Chitinophagales; family Chitinophagaceae; genus Ferruginibacter. The sequence goes on from JAYURK010000059.1 coordinate 16,472, forward strand.
ATCCTGAAAATAGTGTGGGCAGGTTAATGACGCCGGATTATGTATATGTGTATGAGCACGACAGTATGGAAGATGTGTTTAATACCATACGCCGTTATGCAAAAAGCAGCGAAACTATTGATGTGCTGTATGTATTAAATGATAAGGGCGAACTTTTAGATGATATAAGAATAAAGGATTTTATTATGGCGGCACCGGAAAAAAAAGTAAGCGACCTTATGGATGGCCGGTTTATTTCTTTACATGCCGAAGACGACCAGGAAGTAGCCAGCGAAGTATTTAAAATGAATAACAGGGTGGCCTTACCAGTTGTAGGCATGGGCAATAAACTTTTGGGCATTGTAACTATTGATGATGTGCTTTGGGTGGCAGAAGAGGAATACAGTGAAGACATTCAAAAGATTGGTGGTACACAGGCATTGGACGAACCTTATTTAGATGTACCACTTTTAAAATTGTACAAAAAAAGAATTATCTGGCTGCTGATACTTTTTGCAGGCGAAACGTTGACCATCGCTGCCATGTCGGGGTTTCAAGAAACGCTGGAACAGTTGCTGGTGCTTTCCACTTTTATTCCATTGATCATTTCAAGCGGTGGTAACAGCGGTTCGCAGGCAGCCACATTAATTATACAGGCTTTGGCATTAGGAGAAATAAAAATTGCCGACTGGTGGTTTATTGCAAAAAGAGAAATTGTATCGGGAATATTAATGGGTGTTACACTGGGTATAATGGGATTTTTTATTGTTTTTGGAGGCTATCATTTGTTTGATTTATTTGGAGTGCATTATATAAGAATTGGTTTTGCCATTGGCATTGCAGTTGTTGGTGTGGTATTGTGGGGTACCATAATGGGCTCGATGCTACCACTGTTATTAAAAAAACTAGGTGCCGATCCTGCAACTTCCTCCACCCCGTTTATTGCTACATTGGTAGATGTTACCGGCTTGCTGATTTATTTTTCAGTAGCGTATTTGTTTTTAAAAGGGATAATGTTGTAGCGTGCAAACAGCCGAAGTTACAACCTGCGGCTCTGTTTGCACAAAATCCATTCTTTGTGTGTGCTGTGTTATTTGGTATAGAGTTTCGCACTATTCGTTTTTAAATATTCTTTGATTTGCTCAAAGTTCATATTTGCCATTTCTAAAGATATTTTGTCCTTGATGGCTCTAAAAGTTTTGACTGTGTCAAACTCTTTTTCTTGTGCTGGTTTTTTTGTTTCAGTCTTCATACTCTAAAATTTCTTTTGGTGAACGTATTTCTAATGATTGATAATTTAAACGAATGTTAATTGAGTTATAGCCACGGATTCTGTACACATTTACAATATGCTTAAAATTCCAGCTAATTAAAATGTCAGCTTTATAAATTGTAGCAGTTGCAATGTGTACGCAATCGTCAAAACTTGTATGTCCTACAATTTTTTCTGCCACATATTTCGAGGCAAGTGTCAATATTTCGTCTGTTACAATTACTCTTTCAATATGCTGTTTCGGTAAATTCTTAAAATGCGCTTTCACATTTTCTGGTGCATTCAATAATTCGGTTTCTGTCAAGTCAGAAAACATACAAATAACTTGTCCCAATTTAACTCTTTCAAAAAGTTGCAGGGTCGCCTCATCAAATTCTTTATCAAACGCACCTCCAAAAACAGAAGTATCAAACTGAACAACCACCTTCTTAGAAGGTGGGTTGAAAGCATCGGGCATAGCCCTCTTTACGTCTCTGATGTTGCGGAGAACAAATCAAAATTCCGAGT
>JAYURK010000060.1:0-5902 GCA_043756235.1 Ferruginibacter sp.
AATTTGCTGGAGCGTTTACAAACTATACCGGGCGTAAGCGGTATTCAAATTTGGGGCGAAAGAAAATACGCCATGCGTATTTGGTTTGATGTTGCAAAAATGAGTGCTTACGGTTTAACCCCCGGCGATGTACAGGCTGCATTACAACAACAAAACATTGAGTTGCCTTCCGGAAAAATTTCTGGTGATGCCACCGAATTATCTGTAAGAACTTTTGGTAAAATAAATTCCGAAGAAGAATTTAATAACATTATTGTAAAAAATATTAATGGCAGCGATGTACGGCTTAAAGATGTAGGCGAAGCTATACTAGGCCCTGAAAATGAAGAATCAGTTTTAAAAGAAAGCGGTGTACCCATGATTGCGCTGGCTATTGTGCCACAACCCGGCTCTAACTATGTAGCCATCAGCAATGAATTTTATAAAAGATACGAGCAAATAAAAAAAGAAGTTCCTGCAGATATTTCACTGGATATTGCCCTGGACCAAACTAAGTTTATTAAAAAATCAATTTCAGAAGTAAAAGAAACGTTGATGATTGCCATTATACTGGTGGTACTGATCATTTATCTTTTTTTCCGTGACTGGATCATTGCTATTCGTCCGCTGATTGATATCCCCGTTTCGCTAATTGGCGCATTTTTTATTATGTACCTCTGCGGTTTTACCATAAATGTATTAACGCTTTTGGCCATTGTACTGGCTACAGGTTTAGTGGTAGATGATGGTATTGTGGTAACCGAAAATATTTTTAAAAAAATGGAACTGGGTATGAGCAAATGGCAGGCAGCAAAGGAAGGTTCTAAAGAAATTTATTTTGCCGTTATTGCTACCTCCATCACATTGGCCATTGTTTTTTTACCAATTATATTTTTAGAAGGTTTTGTAGGCAGGTTGTTTCGTGAGTTTGGAATTGTGGTAGCCGGTGCGGTGCTCATCTCTGCATTTGTATCCTTAACCCTTACGCCGGTATTAAACGTTAAGCTTACCCGTAAGGTGCACAAACATTCTGGTTTTTACAATCGTACCGAACCATTTTTTAGAGGAATGGAAAATGGTTACCGCAGGATGCTGGAAGGCTTTATGAAATTAAAATGGATCGCAGTTGTTTTAATTCTTGCCTGCTTTGCCATCATCTACATCATCGGCAAAGCAATCCCATCGGAGCTGGCACCTATGGAAGACCGCAGTCAGTTTCGCCTTTCTGTAACAGCTCCCGAAGGAACCTCTTACGATTACATGGATAAATATGTAAGTAAAGTTTCGCAATTTGTAATGGATTCGGTACCCGAAAAAACAATTTTAATAAGTATTACCGCTCCCGGTTTTACAGGCTCCGGTTCTGTAAATTCCGGAATGGTACGTGCTGCACTTACCGATCCTAAAGACCGCAACAGATCGCAGCAGGAAATTGTGAACATGATCAATAAAAATGCTGGTAAATTTAATGAAGGAAAAATTTTTGCTATACAGGAACAAACCATTTCGGTAAGCCGCCGCGGCGGCCAGCCGGTACAGTTTGTTTTACAAAATATAAATTTTGAAAAAATAAAAGAAGTACTACCAAAATTTATGGAAGAGGTAGGAAAAAACCCGGTGTTCCAGGGTGTGGATGCCGATCTTAAATTTAATAAACCAGAATTGCGGATCAATATCGACCGCTTAAAAGCAAGCGACCTCGGCATTAGCATTCAGGAAATTTCTGAAGCCCTGCAACTGGCATTAAGCAACCGCCGCCTCGGTTATTTTACAAGAGATGGAAAACAGTACCAGGTTATTGGCCAGGTGGCCAGGGATGACCGTGATGACCCAACAGATCTTAAAGGAATTTATGTAAGAAATCCTGCAGGGCAATCTATACCGTTAGATAATTTAGTTACTATGGATGAAGAAAGTACACCGCCTACTATCTATCATTTTAACCGTTATAAATCCGCTACTATTTCTTCGGGCCTTGCACCCGGAAAAACTGTGGGTGATGGTATTGAGGCAATGGAAGAAATTTCTAAAAAATTACTCGATGATACTTTCAGTACTTCACTCACCGGCTCATCCAGAGATTATGCTGAAAGCGGCAGCAATACCACTTTTGCATTTGTACTGGCATTGATATTGATTTTTTTAGTGCTGGCTGCACAGTTTGAAAGTTTTATTGATCCCATAATAATAATGATAACAGTACCATTGGCTATTGCCGGAGCTTTATTATCCTTAAGTATTTTTGGACAAACCTTAAATATTTTTTCGCAGATAGGCATGATTATGCTGATTGGACTGGTTACAAAAAATGGAATTTTAATTGTAGAGTTTGCCAATCAAAAACAATTGGCGGGCCTTAAAAAGGGGCCTGCTGTTATTGAAGCTGCTGTTGCAAGGTTTCGGCCTATTTTAATGACGAGCCTTGCCATGAGTTTAGGTGCGTTACCTTTAGCACTCTCGTTAGGCGATGCCTCTACAAGCCGTATTCCATTGGGTATTGTAATTGTAGGCGGCATCATGTTTTCACTTATCCTTACTTTATTGGTTATCCCTGCCATGTATGCTTTCTTATCTTCTAAAAAGAAAAGAAGTGAGCTCGACGATTTGGAACCAACCAGTTTATCAGTTTAAAATATATTGATTTTGATGAAGAAGATTTTTTTTACAGTGATTGTTTTTGTTGCAGCATCAGTTGCACTGCATACCAACGCACAAATACTTTTAACTCCGGAAGAGGCAGTTGCCACTGCACTTAAAAATAATTACGATATACAATTGTTAAAGATAGATTCTGCAGCTTTTGCACTGGATCAATCTTATGCCAAAGCCGCTTTTCTACCACGGCTAAATGCCACTACCGGTTTAATTTATAATAACAACGATCAATTGCAAAGATTTTCTGACGGTACCGAGAGATCCCGTAAAGGCATACGTTCCAGCAACCTTGCCGGTGCCGTGCAATTAAACTGGACTTTATTTGATGGGTTTAAAATGTTTGCCACCCGTGATAAATTAAATGAGTTTGTAAAACTGGGCAGCCTGAATATTAAAAACCAAATGGTAACTACTGTTGATGCGGTATTGAAAAGTTATTACAATATTGTGTATCAAAAACAACGGATAAAAGCAGTAGAAGAACAGATGAGTATTAATGAAGAGCGGGTAAAGCAGGCCGATAAAAAATTAAGTGTAGGCCTTGGCGCCAAGCCCGAATTGCTGCAGGCCAAAGTAGATTTGAATGCGCAGATTGCAGCACGCCTGCAGGAACAAACACGAATGGCAAAATTAAAAGAGCAACTGAACCAGCTGATGAATGTAGCCTTAAACACTGCTTATGAAGTAACCGATACCATCACCATCAACAACAATATTTTATTGCCCGATGTAATGACGGCTGCCGCATCTACTAACCCTCAATTGCAGGTAACGCAAAAAAATATCGACATTGGTTACCTTACTTTAAAAGAAAGAAAAGCAGAACGTTTTCCGGTGGTATCTTTTAACTCTGCTTACAATTATTCTAAAACAGATAATAAAGCAGTGGTAAATCCATTTACACCTTTGTTTAACCGCAATAACGGATTTAATTATGGCATTGGTGTTGCCATTCCTATTTTAAACGGGTACAATACACGCAGGTTGATACAGCAGGCACAGCTTGATATTGATTTTTTAAAACTCTCTTACCAAAATCAAAAATCGCAAATTGATTTAGGTATTACCAATGCCTTTAAAGATTACGAATTACAAAAGCAGGCTCTGGCTTTAGAAGAAGAAAATATTTTACTGGCTAAAGAAAATGTAATGATTTCGCTGGAGCGTTACCGCCTGGGCATTTCTACTTTTTTAGAATTAAGAGAAACACAAAAAAGTTTAGAAGATGCTTACAACCGTTTATTACTTTCCCGCTACAACACCAAACTTTCCGAAATAGAATTGATGCGGTTGAAGGGAGATTTGGTGCAATAATTTTAAACGGAGAGAAAATGAGAAAAAGAGTTTACGCAGCTATTTAATTTATATAATCTCCGCCTCAGCCCCGGCTCGTGTCTCACGAACCTTTTGCATTTTTGCCTTGGCTCGTGTCTCACGAGCCATTTGTTATCCGCCCGGGTTCGTGTCTCACGAACCTTTTGCGTTTTTGCCTTGGCTCGTGTCTCACGAGCCATTTATTATAAACATTCAGTACGATTTATAATTTTTAAACGGGGGCATTTAGCATAGATAACTAAAATTTAAAGGCGCCGATTTTTTTACTAATTTTACAAAACTTAAATACAAACAATGAAAGTACTGTTAGATATAAAAGATAACAAAGCACCTTTTGTAATGGAAGTGCTTAAGAACTTTCCGTTCGTAAAAACAAAATCTTTATCTCCGGCCAAAGCTTTGTTAATAGAAGAGTTGAAAGCAGCTACCGAAGAAATGAATAAAATAAAGGCTGGAAAAAAGAAAGCCCGTAACGCTGAAGATTTTTTAAATGCACTATAAAGTAAAATCGATTACAGTTTTTGAACGCCAGGCCAAACGCCTGATAAAAAAATACCCTTCCCTTAAAACAGAGCTTTCGCAATTAATTCAGCTTTTAAAAACTTCGCCGCTGCAGCAAGGCACCGCACTTGGCAATAGCTGTTACAAAATAAGAGTGTCTGTCGCATCAAAAGGCAAAGGCAAAAGTGGGGGCGCAAGGGTGATTACACACGTGCAAATTTTGCAATCAACTGTTTTTTTACTTTCCATTTACGATAAGTTGGAGCAAACTGCTATTAGTGACAGTGAATTAAAAGATTTACTTAAATTGCTGCAATAAAATATTTTATTGCATAATCCATAATCATTATCTCGTAAAAAATAATTTAAACAAATACACCAATGAGTAATCCTTTAGTAGGCATTATTATGGGTAGCGAAAGCGACCTGGACATTATGCAGGGCGCTGCCGAAATGCTGCGCCAGTTTGAAGTAGAACCTGAATTAACGATAGTATCTGCACACCGTACGCCCGAGCGTTTACGGGAGTACGCCAGCAAAGCCAAAGAGCGTGGCATAAAAGTAATTATAGCCGGTGCCGGTGGGGCTGCACATTTGCCGGGCATGGTTGCGGCCCATACTATTTTGCCGGTAATTGGCGTGCCTGTAAAATCCAGCAACAGTATCGATGGCTGGGATTCTGTGTTATCAATTTTGCAAATGCCTTATGGTGTACCGGTAGCTACCGTTGCATTAAACGGTGCAAAAAATGCCGGCATATTAGCCGCACAAATTTTAGCGCTGCATGATACCAGCATTGCCGGCAAATTAGAAGCCTACAAAGAATACCAGGATGATATTGTAATGGAGAGTGTAAAGAATGTAAAGAATATGGGTTTTAGAAATGAGTATGACAGGTAAGGGATGTTTGGAGATACAGGTAGATGTAGATAAAGTAAAAATTTCCTTTTTCCCATTGTTGCTGTATAAACAATTAAACTTTGCCTTAGTTCGTGTAACGAACCATTTTTTAAAAATGTGGAGTATAGTTCGTAATATACTAACCCAGCCAAAGATGAGTTTGAGGGTGCTGTTGTCGATCTTTATTTATTTAGCAAGAAATAAAATATTAGAATCAATACGCATTTTACCAGGCTGATAAAATAATGGCAGAATAGATTAAAAAAAATATTAAATTGCATTGCTGCTATAAACAATACAAAATGTATATTACTAGTGTATTGACAATTTAATTTAGAAACATTACTTTTGTATGCTAAAACATACAAAATGAAAACATCTATTCCTTTTAAATTAAAAAAAGCTGAGGTTTCTTATCTGGAATTTTATAAAAGCAGCAGCAATTTAAGTTTGCGTGAATATAACCGGGTAAATATTCTTTTGCTTTTAAACAAGGGAAAAAAGATTATTGATATTGAAGAATTTTTAAATG
>JAYURK010000061.1:0-18011 GCA_043756235.1 Ferruginibacter sp.
GCTATCGTAATCAGCAAAGCCACTGCAACAGTTACCGTTAATGGTTATACCGGTGTGTATGATGCAGCACCTCATGGTGCTACTGGTACAGCAACAGGTGTTGCCGCTGCAGACCTCAGTGCAGGTCTTAACCTCGGGGCAACATTTACCAATGTACCCGGTGGTACAGCCAGCTGGACTTTTAGCGGAGGAACTAATTATACTGATCAGAGCGGAACTGCTGCTATCGTAATAAGCTCACTTGGAATAACTGGCAATTTCACTGCAGATAATAAGATTTATGATGGTAATACAGATGCATCCGTGTTAACAAGAACTTTAAATGGAGTAATACCACCAGATGCTGTTAACTTAAGTGGAGGAGTGGCTAATTTTTCAAACAAGAATGTAAGCAACAGCAAAACTGTAACATTAACAGGTGCAATAATTGTTGGCGCAAGTGCAGTAAATTACATGCTAACAGGTGTTGGTACAACAACGGCCAACATTACTGTTCGTCCACTTTCTGTAATGGCTAATACTGATAACCGCATTTATAATGGCACCACCAGTTCTTCAGTAGCTCCATCAGTAGATTTATTACAAGGAGGTGATTTAATAAGTGTTGCTCCAATACAAGTTTATGATACAAGAAATGCAGGAACAGGCAAAATACTAACTGCAAGCGGCCTATCAATAAATGATGGCAATGGAGGTGCAAATTATGAAGTAACCTATTTAACCAACAACACGGGAACAATAACTGTAAGACCTATAATTGTAACGGCAAAAACTGATAACCGGATTTACAATGGCACTATCAGCTCGGGTGTTACACCCATAGTGGGCGCATTACAAACCGGAGATGCTGTTGCAACCTTGCCAATTCAAGTATATGACAATCCATTTGTAGGAACCAGTAAAACAATGACTGCAAGTGGCTTGGCAATAAATGACGGAAATGGAGGCAATAATTATAGTATTAGTTATTTGCAAAACTTTACCGGGATTATTACAGCATTCGGGGTAACATCTACTGTTACATCCAGCCCGTCTACATTGCAATACAGTGATCAAACCACTTTAACTGTTAAGATAACAGGAGGAGCACCTTTGGTAACTGGCGGACCAAAAGCAGCTCAATCTGCCACGTTTAAAATTGGCACACAAGTTATGGGCACATCCAATTTTGTAATTAATGGTCCAGATTTGATTGCTTCATTACCAGTTTCATTACTTGAACCTAGTCCTTTTGGCACTACACCTACAGGGCAGATGGCACCGGGTGCAAAAACCGTAACTGCGGTGATAAATAGCCCCGACGCTAATTTTAGCGTTAATGCCCTGCTAACAACATCCATTTTAAATATTGCCAAAGAAGATGCAAATGTTACATTTACAGGATTACCCTATTTTTCAACAGCAGGTGCAACAGCATGTAATGCAATAGTTACATTAAGTGCAACAATAAAGGATATTACCGCACTCGGTGGATCTGATGTTACTGCGGGGGATATTCGCAATGCAACTGTCACCTTTCATCTGGGTAGTCCAATTGGCCCTGTTGCCGGCACACCTAATATTCCCGTAGTGCTTGTAAGTTCCGGTAATACTATGATAGGCACGGCTTCTTCAACATTTGTTTACACATTATCGGCAACAGATTGCGCCAATAAGGGTACAACACTGGATGTATATGCAGTTGTAGACAATTATTATACAGGATCCAATTCAGCTGATCCTGGTTCAGTAACCATTTCAGTACCAGGCAGCGAATCAGTAACGGGTGGTGGGCATCTTATTATGCAAAATTCCGTGGGTACTTATGCTGGTACTACCGGTGCAAAAACCAACTTTGGGTTTACAATGAAGTGGACCAAGACAGGAACTAACATTAAAGGACAGGCGAATATTATAATAAGGAGAAATGGCCGTGTTTATCAAATAAAGAGCAATGCAATTAATTCCCTTAGTGTAAGTGGCCAGTATGCCAATTTTAGCACAAAGGCTAACATGAAGGATATAACAGATCCTCTTAACCCCATACCAATTGGAGGAAACAGCGATTTATTTGTTAATACTTACGACGCATCCAACGGAGGCCAATTGGATGAAATAAGTATTTTATACCAATCAGGTTCCACCATTATTTACTCCAGCCATTGGAACGGAACCCAAACAGTTCGAAGAATTTTGGATGGTGGTAATATAAATGTAGGATCAACAACACCCACTACTCCGCTAATATCGCAAGCTGTGCCTTTGCAGTCGGGTATTGTACAAATAGAGGAGGAAAAACCAACTGAACAGTTATTTAGCTTAAAGGTATACCCCAATCCTTCGGTAAATTATTTTACTATAAACATAACCGGAGGAAGTACACAAAAAGTGGCTATTAAAGTATATGATGCATCCGGAAAATTGGTAACCCATATAGAAAAAGCTGGTGCAAAATCAATTCGATTTGGCGAAGGCTTAAAGGCAGGTATTTACTATGCAGAGATAACACAGGGTGCAAACAGAAAGATGCTGAAACTTTTCAAGAATAATTAGCACAACATTTCTTATGTTAAAAATCAAGGCCATCCTTATTTGCAGGGGTGGCCTTTTTTTACCACATTGCCTTAAAAAGGTTGATTGATTTTGGGAATTTTATTTATGCAGAAAAACATTTTGTTTTTTTATATGATCAAATTATTTGACAACTCAAATTAATTATTCAACAAAGGCGGCAGCAAAAATAATTATTTCTCTTCTGGTCTGCCACCTTTCTATTGCAACAACAACTGGGTAGAAAATATAAAAGGACCCACCAATTTTTAGACCAAATATCTTTTTATTTGCAACTTTTACTTTCACTGTAAAAAAAATGTAAATCAATAAACGCTATCTTACAGTCAAGAATTTCTCTATGCCAATCCATTTTTTTCTTACTTTGTTCGTTTTGCAATGCGCCACCTCATGTGCGCAAACAGATGTATTTACAGGCATTTGGCAAATGCAAACTACAGCAGGCAATGTACCTGTTGTTATGGAATTAAAAATTGGCGCTGCTGAAAAAAACACCCTATACCCTGCCGCCCTCACCATTAAAAGCGGCACTTTTTACGGCGTATACCAAATGCTGCTGGTAAAAAAAAATGCCTGGCAGTTAGCCATAAGCAAAAATAAATATGCTGCCGAAGAAAAACCTTTTCATTTAGATATGCTGCAGCTAAACGGCAGTTTTTATTTAAGGCGCAATACAAAAGAACAACCCAGTTTAACTATTAACCGCCTGCCATTAAAACAAAATAACTTCATAATTACAGACAGTGCAGCCATTGCTTTGCAAAAAATTATTTCACCAGGCAACATTGAGCTTACCCGTTTAAGCAACGCACCATGGAAGGATGCATATACCGATAAAATTCTCAACCCTTCCCGCTCTCCGGTTTATTTTGGTTTAATTGATACAGCTTACGTAACCACACGCTATGGCAGCTTTAGCGCTTCCACCATTAATAAAACCGATATGGCATCCGCAGTGTTTAATGGCCGCCAATTGTTTGAGCAATGGCTGTTAACAAAAAAAGAACGCAGGGACGAAATAATGATTGACCCGGGCAGTAATGTGCTGGCCCTTTTTGCCGATTACGCCGTAAGCAATCCTGTTAATAAAGCCACACTGCGTTGCGAATTTGATAAAATAAAATTCAATCTAAATTTTAATAACCCTGATGACAGTGGTGCATCGTTTGTAGTTGCAAAAGTTATGCTGCTGCAGGATAAGAGAAAAATAAATTCCTTTCAGCCCTACGGTTATCCCGGCCCGGGCGAACCCCCTTTGCATAAAAATGAAAAATTATTGGGCAGCGTTCGTTCTGCTGCCAGGCAAATAACCCTGGCGGTGTGGGATGATGCGGTGCAGGATGGCGACACTATTTCTATCAGCATCAACAATACCTCCATTGCTAAAAATATGCTTATAAAAAAACGGCCGCAATTTATTAAAGTTACTTTAAGCCCCGGTGCCAATACTATTTTGTTTAAGGGAGAAAACCTGGGCAGCATACCACCCAACACCGCCGTGCTCGAAATTATAGATGGCAAAAACCGCAAAGCCTTTTTTTTAGAAACCGTACCGGGAGAAAATAATTTACTGAAGATTTTTTATAATACTGTTTCGCAATAAAAAAGATAAACAAAATTCACACAACCGAAACTGCGTCAAACAGAATCATCCAATGCAGCAGATGATAAAGTTTTGATAACAAAAGAACTTGCCATCGAAATTTGAAAACAAGATATGCGACAATATTTATCAACAGCGCCCAAACCAAAAGATTAATCTCAGTAAATTAGCAGCAATTATTTAAAAAGCCTTAAACCGTATTTACATAAAACATTGTATAAATTATGAAAACCCTGCTCCCGTTATCCTTATCATTTTTTTTCGCAGGCACACTAATTGCGCAAAACAAAAATTTTGAACAAACTGTTCAATTCATTCAAAAAAAAGTTACTTGCTGTTCGGTTCCGTTTACCCCATCCAATAATAAAAAAGTTACCAGCATTTCGATTGATAGTAATGGGAACACAGCTATTACTTATTCGGATAAGCGTAAGCCGCAACAGTTTAATATTTATAAACTCTATAAAGCAGAACAATCTAAATCAGGCATAGATACAATTATTGCTGGTAAAGTAATACAGTTTTCTATAAGTGAACAACGGGCAAGACTTATAAAATTTGGTAACGCAGCAGATGCCAAAGCCGTATACCAGGCTTTAATGCAACTTGTGCAACACAATAAAAATGAAAAAGAGTTTTCCAACAATTTAAATTTTAAACAAACACTTAATGAAATTAACGCACGGCTGCTGAGGTGGGCCGAAAAAGGAAATACTGTTAAGGTAAACGCTGATGAAAATGGAAATATAGATATTGTAAACAGATTGAATCAACACTTAAAATTTAACCTGTTAGAGTTGGACCAGGTTGCAGCTGATGAAACCAGTGGAATATTTATACAACCCTGCAACCGTAAGTTGCATGCGCCGCTTGCATGGATCAATTTTATAAAAGTTGGTGCAACGGTGGCTTTCCTTCGATTAAATTGCAAGACTCCTGTTACTGAACTTGAAATTATAAAGAATGCTTTTTTACAATTGAAAATATTAAGTGCAAAAAAAGTTACGGTAAACAAAACAGCAGATGGTGTATATTTTTTAGCCAGAAATGCATCATTACATTCCGCTAACACCATGCTTACAAACTCGGTGAGAAGTATTGATGATAAAAACAATAACAGCTTAAATGAAACAATAAAAAGTAATGGAGAAGGTTGGCTTGATAAAGATTCGTTACCTGTGGGCAAGTGGAATTTTTATGCAAAAACTACTACCAATAAAGAATATCTTTTTAAATCAGGTTTATATCAAAGAACAAAGTCCGAAATGTTCAGGGTGATGGATATTGACAGCGCTGATCTTGCAAAAAAATATCAATTATCTTTTTACAACCTTCAGCAGCAGCACGCACAAATGATACCTTTCGTAAAAGCAAATACCTGGGAATATTATCATCCCGATGGGGTGATGTGGAAAAAAGTAAATTACAGAAATAATGAAATACCAATTTCAACCAGTATAGTTATGATGGATGCAGAAAAAACAGACCATACCAGCCTTGTAGTTAATTTAAAAGAAAAAATAGACGAATGGGAAGAATGAGTTACCTAAGTTTTTTAAAATTTATAACCTTAATAAAAAAAATTATACTGCTGAAGAGATAAAAAAATTCGGTTGCCTTTACAATTAGAAATATGTTTTAAGCAATTAAAAGAAACGATGTATCAGCCAACCATTTACCAAATCATAACAAACTAACATTTTACCAAATGATGGGTAATTTAACTCCAGCCCTTACAAAGAAGTTATTGCCTGGGAGAAAAGCAATAAACTTTAATTTTATTACAAAACTTTTCCTGCTTTATCAATGGTAAATGTTTTGCCATCTTTTACAACTTTTGCTTTGCCATTATAAAATTTTCTCTCCATTTTGTCGTAGGTGCAGGCTATAATTTCTTTGCCGGTTGCATCAGCAAAACCAATTTTGTTATTTAATATTACGGCAAACATCCCGTCGGAATAGGCATCTACATCATCATACTTTATAGGTACAATTACCTGCCCCAACCGGTTTACCACTCCTGATTTTTTGTTTAACTGTACCGTTGCATAACCGTTTGAAAAATCCCGTACAGACTCATATTGTAAGGGTACTGTTTCTTGAAATTTATCATTAATAAAACCCCATTTACCATCTGCAGTAACTGCTGCCATATTATCAGCAAAAGTATAGATGCCATCGTACTTAACAGGAATTATTTCTTTACCAGATTTATTAACATAGCCCACTTTTTTATTAAGTTTTACAAATGCATAGCCTCCTAAAAAACCAGTCACGGTGTCGTACTTAAAAGTTACCGCCTCGGCCCCGGTTGCATCAAAAAAACCCCACTTGGTTTTATACACCGCAGCACGCAGCCCTTCCGATTCCTTTTGTACTTGCTCGTATTTCCAGATGTCTATTTTATCATTATTCAAAGAAAATACCATTGCATTATCGCCTTTGCCCAATTTATAAATAGTACCATTAGGCGATTCATCCTTCGACATGTAAATACCTGAATATTCAAAAGGTAGCATCAATTTGTTTTTATAATTTAAAATACCCTCCTTGCCATTTAGTTCGGCCACAATTACATTGTAATCGTAAATTTTTATTTCACTGTATTGTAAAGGAATTATTTCATTTCCTTTATTATCAACTACCCCATAAACCCACTCGCCCGATGCACCAATGGAGCCGACTTTAATAATATTGAGAGTAGTGTTAAAATAACTGCTTTCAACATCTTTGTATTTAAATGCCGTTAACTCTTTACCCGAGGCGTTTATTACCGCCATTTTATCAAATTGCTCAACCCCTGTTAATCCGCCACAAAAACCACTGTAGCTTACATCACTATATTTAAATGGAACCACCTGTGCGCCATCCTCATTTATAAACCCCCATTTGTTGTAAAGTTTTACTGCACATCTTGCTTCCTTAAATTTTTTTACTTCATCATACATAAAAGGTATTTTCAATTTGTGTGCTGTTGTTATAAATCCTATTTTATTATTCAACCTTACTGCAGCAAGCCCTTCAGAAAAATTATAAGCATAATCATAAGTAAAGGGAATTATCGTTTGGTTTTTTGCATCTATAAAACCCCATTTGTTATTCAACTCTGCAGCCATTAGCGCTTCAGAAAATCTTTCTGCCAAATGAGCATATTTTAGTGGGATAACTTCTTTTCCCGAGGTATCAATCATACCATATCTGAGCTGAACATCTTCGTTATAGATCCCTACTACCGCATAGCCGTTTTCAAACCTGTTTGCCAGGTCATATTTTGCCGGCACTTTTATATTCCCCAGTTCATCCGCAAATCCTTTTTTATTTTTGACTTCAAACACAGTTAATTTTTGTGCACCTGCAACATGTATTAGTATAGCTAAAACGAAAGTTATTAAAGTACATCTCATAGCGTAAAGTTGAAAAGCATTATAAAAAAAATTTCAAAAATTATTTTTCAAAAATCGAAAAATCAATACTGGTTAAGTGGTTGCCGGCTGCCCTGCATTGGGATTTACTACCAGCAATTTTTTGCTGATAGATGCCATAGGTAAATGTAAACGTGGCACTAAAATCATCATCGTTATTAAAAAAATAATTAATGATGGGTACATTTTCGGGATTAGTACTGCACGAATTCCATATTGTAGACGATTGCTTAAAAGTAAATTCGCCATAATTTTTCTTTAAAACATTTGCACTGGAACTAAGGTGAGCATTGTCGTAATTAAACCCACTGAATAGGGTATACTCTTTTGTGGTTTCTAAATTACCCGTAATACCAGAAACATAATCATCTTTAAAAGTAAGTTCACAATTGCCACTACCATTTTTTACAACGCCGGCTTTACCATATCCCGGCACCATCAAATGTTTACCCAATATTTTACTTATAAAAAAACCATACTTTTTGTGTGTATCTACTGTTAGCCAGTCGGGTGATGTTTGCAACAGCGTTCTTACATCATCCTGCATGGCTGTAATAAATGATCCTAATTTTTTTTTGTTATTGATATTAACCCCGTATTTTTTGCGTACAAATTTCAATATATCATCCGTATCCGTTTCAAAATATGTTTTCAATTGCGATGTAATGGTATCAATCACCACGCTTTTAGGTGTACCAAAATTAATACCTGGTAAATACTCTCTGTTTAAATTTTGTGCAATTGCAGGGTAAGTAAAAAAAAATAAATAAACTATTAATAAGGGTAGTTGTTTGCGCATGCTGAAAAATAGATTTAAGGTAATAGATTCAATAAGTTGTTACAAGTTGTACATAATCATTTTTGATACCGGTTTTATTAACCACTGCATTTTGTAAATGCCGTTACGGTAAAATTAATTAAACTCAGGCATTATGCCGGTATTAGCCTTATAATTATTTCATATTCTGCAACACCTATTCTACCATTAAATATTTAAACGTTTCAACTAATTGTATAAGGTTTAAAACCCTAAAAAAAAATTTGAAATTATACCTTTTATTTGTGAAGAACAACAGGCAAGCCCGTTGGCGCTGCAAGAGAGCCCGGCGTAACTCATAACAATTTATAACTGCGGCAATAGCACAATGTGTTCCCCGAAAAATTGGGACAGGTATCCAGGCATGAAAACAAACTTGCAATTTTTACAACCTGTAAAACATGCCTGCCGGCAGGCGGTGTTTCTACCGCAACAAAATAAAAAACTTGAAGCTTAAGAAGACAGAGCTTTTGAAATGCGAAGGCTTTACTGCTTTTTATTTTGCTACTCCATTAATGTTTCAATACTGCAGTGAAAGTATAAATTTTTCCCACTCTCTCACCGTCGCATTGCGACGAAAGGTGGGTAGAAAAAATCATAATGACAGGTTTACAAGTTCCATAGAAACGGCAGGTGCTGATGAGAAGCTGCATTATTTTATTGCAGTAAATGCTGCGGTTATAAATAGTTAAGATCATTAAACAGCAGTCGCCTTACTTTGGAAGAAGATCGGCGCCAGTGGAGAAATCCATAGTAATTATTTTAAAGTGGATGCATAAATTTATATATCTTTAAAACATTGTAACACTTCGCCGAAGTGAATGGTACTTAACGAAACGAGCCATGGCAGAGAGTAAGCAATTTATAATTATTAAGTTCTTTTGAAAGTAAAGAAAAAAAAGGTTTATAAAAAATTCGCTTCTTGCCTTCTTATTCTACTCAAGTAAACCGCAAAAGCAGAACACGTGCGCCAGTTACGGCTGCATCAAATTAATAAATTCCATGAAAAAGCATAGTGTATTTCTTTTTTGCAGCATAGTGCTTTACATACTTTCTTTTGTATTTATGATAGTTTTAATACTCTCAACCAAAGTACCAGTAATCTTAAATACATGGATAGTATTATTTGTCTCACTATTAGGTTTGTACGGCGCAAAATTTTGTTTTAAAAAATTTATTCGATCTAACAAAAAAAATAAAGAAGAAAATAAATAGTTTTTTTTAACCCAAATATCTGGTCATTCCATCGCAATGGCAGGTGCTGATGAGAAGCTGCATTAATTTATTGAAGTGTATGCTACGGTAATAAACCGCTGAGATTTATAGACACCAGTCGCCTTCCTGCGGAAGAAGACTGGCGCCACTGGGCAGCCAGTGGGCAAAAGAAAACATAAAGCTATAGAAAGCATTAAGCTTTTTAAATGCGATGGCTTTACTACTTTTATTTTGTTACTCCATTACTTTTGCAATACACCGCTGGTTAAAAAAACAGGCGGCGGCGAAGAAAATGGGATGCGACTCACCTGCATCGGCGGAGGTATTTAACTGCCTGCAGGGGAGATTTGAGCAGAACACTTGTGGTGATTAAAGCAACATCAGTTTCCTAAATCGGCATAACCATACTGTCCGCCAAACTGCTTACACCATATAAAAGCATATTTATATTGCCCAATAGTTGTTGGCGAAGCAATATTCCAGCTTTGAGCACCAGTTCGCTGGTTAAGACTTGCTACTTCAACAGCGCCTGCAATGGAATTAAAATCGTTTCCTAAATAAATTCTTAAGTCTGGTGGTCCGGATTGCACACTAAATGTGCCACTGGTTTTTAATTTTAAAATACCATTTTCTATTTTTAATTTAGCCATACCTGCGCTACTCATAGTGGTAAAGTTACCTTCCCTTATTACTTGTATCATAACCGGGGCACTTTGTATACCGCCAGAAGCAGCAGTTATATTTGCCGTGCCATAACCTTTTGCGGTTACTAAACCGGCAGTGCTTACATCAGCAATGCTTGTACCAGCACTTGCCCAGGTAAATGTTAATCCTGTAATGGTGCCACCAGCATTATTTTTTCCAGTAGCCACTAAGGTGGTTGTTACATTTAATTTTAGTTCAACAGAATCGGCCGGTGCAATTGTTACTGTTGCCAAAGTGGTATTATTTGCTGCAACTGTTAGCAATGCGGTGGCGGTGGTAGCGGTGTTATAAGTGGCTTTTATTTCAACTTGCCCCGGCGCTTTACCAGTAACTACACCCTGTTGGTTTACTGTAGCAATGGTTGTATTGGTACTGCTCCACACCACACTGGCTGGCACACTTGCCTGCTGACCAATATTATTAAAAAATTTCAACGTAAAAGTTGCCATTTCACCGTTTAAAATACTGGTGCTGGCGGGCCCAATCTCCAATCGCTCCGGCACCATAGCAACCGGGGTATCAACTGTTTTTTTACTGCAACCTGTAATTGCAATAATAAGTACAAACGCAGTCAAGATGTTCTTTATCATAGTTATAAATATTACATAGCCATAAAAGCAATGCTCAAACTTATATAAATACATATTTTACCCCAATACGGTTTTATTGAAAATAATTTATTTGAGGCCTGCACCTCAGATGGCGGCATCAGTGGGCTTTGAGTTGATACTTGCAGCATTGAAATGGCGGCAAACAAAATCTTTTAAATGCGATGGCTTTACTACTTTTTATTTTGCTACTCTATTATTGGCGCAATATGCACCTGGTTTAATTTCTATCGGAACAAAATAATAAATTTGAAGCTTAAGAAGATACTAAGCTTTTTAAATGCGAAGGCTTTAGTGCTTTTTATTTTGCTGCTCCATAATGTTTCAATACTACAGTGAAAGTATAATAATTTTCGCACACTATCTCACCGTCGCTTTGCGACGAAAGGTGGGTAGAAAAATATAATAACAGGTTTACAAGTTCCGTAGGAACGGCAGGTGCTGATGAGAAGCTGCATTATTTTATTGAAGTGTATGCTGCGGTTATAAACCGCTGAGATTAGTAGACACAAGTCGACTTCCTGCGGAAGAAGACTTGCCCCAGAGGGCATTAGAGATTTTTATTTTGCTGCTCCATAATGTTTCAATACTACAGTGAAAGTATAAATTTTTTCCACTCTCCCACCGTCGCATTGCGACGAAAGGTGGGTAGAAAAATATAATAACAGGTTTACTAGTTCCGTAGGAACGGCAGCTGCTGATGAGAAGCTGCATTATTTTATTGAAGTGTATGCTGCGGTTATAAACCGCTAAGATTTATAGACACCAGTCGCCTTCCTTTGGAAGAAGACTGGCGCCAGTGGGTACGGCTTTGAAAATATAAATTTTTTCTGCACAGTCTCTCACCGTCGCATTGCGACGAAAGGTGGGTAGAAAAATATAATAACAGGTTTACAAGTTCCGTAGGAACGGCAGGTGCTGGTGAGAAGCTGTTTTATTTTATTGAATTGGATGCTGCGGTTATAAACCGCTGAGATTTATAGACACCAGTCGCCTTCCTGCGGAAGAAGACTTGCCCCAGTGGGGTGACTGGAGAAAATAATCTGCTTAAGATTTTTTATGAATATTCTTCGCAATAAAAAAGATATAGAAATGTTTATTTATCTTGGTAAGCATCTTTAAGAACCAATAGCCTTCATTCATGTGTAAGTGAAATAAAACACCGGCCAAGGCGGAGATACGCTAAGCTGCTATGCTAAGCCGCATTTCTGCGAAAGTTGGGCAAACACCAGTAAAAAGAAAAAAAGTATGTTTAATTTGTAAAGCCTGTGCTTTGAATGTAGGACTTGAATTTATTTTTCACGAACTTACAGAACACTAAGTTGCCAACATGAAAAAAATTGTTATTCTCAACGGATTATTGTTATGTACCATTATCGCTATTTCGCAAACAACTTTACCTGCTAATTGGAGAGCCTATCTGGTTCGACAGGACAGTAATCTTGTTGTATTTAACCTGAAAGCTTCAACCGAAAAGGGCAAAACAATTTTATATATTCTGAATGCAGCAGAAAAAATTGAAATAACTACTGTGTCTGTAACAAAAGACTCGGTTAATTTCCAGATGCCCGTTTTTGAATCCGTTTTTAAATTGAAAAGAAATCCTGATGGCAGTCTGCAGGGAGTTTGGATTAAGGGAACAGGAGGCGCTTTTCAATACTGGCCTTTCTATGCTTTTCCGGATCAAGACTTCCGTTTTAATAAAACCCGGAGCAAAACAAAAACTGCTATTTCTGGTAAATGGGATGTTACTATCACCAGGGCCAACGGAACCTTACGTAAAGCTGTAGCCATCTTTAAACAGCAAAATCACAAACTCACGGGCACTTTCTTAACACCTTCAGGTGACTATCGCTACCTGGAAGGGATTATAACCGGTGATTCATTAAAGTTGTCGACCTTCGATGGTGCACATGCTTATGCATTCTCAGCCAAAATTGATAATGCGAAAACTATTTCAGGCGGGGTTTTTTATTCGGGGTTTAACGGAAAAGAAACCTGGGTGGCAGTAAAAAATGAAATGATACCATTGCCTTCGCAGGATGTACCCACCCGATTACGGGAAGGTGAAAGCAAACTCAATTTTTCTTTTAGTGATCTGGATAGGAAACTAGTATCTATTAATGATGAACGATATAAAAATAAGGTAGTGATCATCCAGGTTATGGGTAGTTGGTGTCCTAATTGTATGGATGAAACAAAATTTTTGAGTGAATACTACAATAAAAACAACAGCAGAGGTGTGGAAGTAATAGGGCTGGCTTATGAGTACACGACAGACCGGGATCGTTCAACTAAAAGCCTGCAAAAATTTCAACGGCTGTTTAATGTACAATACCCCATTTTAATAACAGGAGCCACTGCGTCAGATGAAAATAAAACCGAAAAAACATTACCTCAGCTTACTCCCATCCGTTCTTTTCCTACTACCATTTTTATTGATAAAAAAGGAATGGTGCGACAAATAAAAGGATCCTTTTATGGCCCCGGTTCCGGAAAATATTATGCTGATTTTAAAAAAGAATTTTATTCCATCGTGGATGGATTGTTGACTGAAAAATAGCGCCATACTTCTTCCAACTGGCATACACTCTCCCACCGTCGCATTGCGACGAAAGGTGGGTAGAAAAAATATAATAACGGATTTACAAGTTCCGTAGGAACGGCAGGTGCTGGTGAGAAGCTGCATTATTTTATCGAAGTGTATGCTGCGGTTATAAACCGCTTAGATTTATAGACACCAGTCGACTTCCTTTGGAAGAAGACTGGCGCCAGTGGTACTTGTTATTTTTGCTACGCTCCTGCTGTTGCATTAAGCCGCCGGTTAAAAATGCATGTAGCGGTAATGACCTTTATATTTTATCGTGTAACCGTAACCCTTAAAAAAGTAGCTGTAATAGAAGTAGTATTATTATCCCCGCTTTTATTTTGACTATTAAATAACGCTTCCAATTCTTGTTGTAATTCTGCAGCCTTGCCATTTTTTTCCGCCGCCTCAAAAGCATTCATCGTAGGACCATAATAGTTTTTAAAGTTGTTTAATAATTGCGATGGCGCATAAGGCGCATTAAACGTAAAACTATCTTTACTGCAGCTGATATTTTCTTTTGGTATGCCAGCCTGTACAAAACGGTCGGTAACATTATCCGGTACGCCCCACAACATCGGACTGATAAAACCTTCTGGCGGCGGTGGCGTATACGCCGAACTGATCTTTAAAATCTGCGCCACCAATGTTGGGTCTCCCGGTATCCAGTTGCCCATCACAATGCGTCCGCCGGGTTTGGTAACACGTACCATTTCCTTTGCCACATCAAAAGGCCTGGGCGCAAACATGGCGCCAAATATGCTCACCACTAAATCAAAAGTTTTATCTTTTAAATCAATAAGTGCTGATGCATCACCTTCCTGAAAACTGCAGTTTTTTAATCCTGCTGCTTTTGCACGTTCGTTTCCTGCTGCAACCAAATTGCCGGCAATATCCACCCCCAATACGGTTGCACCCAATGCTGCCTCGGGTAAAGCTGTTGTTCCATCCCCACAACCAAGATCCAGAATAGATAATTCTTTTGTGATACCTAATGTGGCCACCAATGCTGTACCGCTCTGCCGCATTACCTGAGCAATTTTTGTAAAGTCGCCTTTTTCCCAAAGTGCTTTGTTTGCATTCATATTATTTTGTTTTAGATCATCAAAACTAAAATACTTTTTATCAAAGGGCTTTACTGTAAAGTCCAACTACTTGACTCATCAGCCCAATATGGCGACTGCTTGTGTTATTGCTGATGGCGGAGTACCAAATCGTTTGCTGAAGACCCTGCTAAAATGCGACAGACTTTCAAACCCACTTTCAAAAGCGGCATCGCTTACAGATTTACCCGCCACAGTAATTAGGTGCCGGGCATGCTGTAATCTTTTTTCCATTAACCATTTGCCGGGAGATGTATTATAGTGTTGTACAAAATCTCTTTTAAAACCAGATAAACTGCGGTAACTTAATTTGGCATAGTCTTCCATTTTTAAGTTAAAACAAAAATTATCTTCCATTACTGTTTGTAACAAAACCGATTGCGGTGCATGCAATAAGCCGCAGAAATAACATAATAATTCCCTGTTGGTATCATTATCGGCCAGTGTAAGAATTAATTCCCTGAATTTTAAATGCAGTAACGATTGATCGGGAGCAACAGGTGCATTAAAATAAGGCAGCATCGATTTAAAAAATGAATGCACCGCCTCGCTGCTTTCAATAGGAATAACGGAATTGTATTTTTTTTCAGTTGCAAAAAGTGGTTTCGATTTTGTTTTTAATACTTCACAAATAAATGCATCTGAAACAAAAAAAAGATAAAAACAAAACTCAGTTTCTAAAAACTGTTCTACAATAGCGGCACCACGCCTTATAAAAACACAGCTGCCGGGGCCAATATCATAAGCACCCTGTGCGGTGTGCCATATCTTTCTTCCTTCTGCTACGTAAATAATATAATTATTGTGGCTCCACAAATCGGCAAATTTAGTGTTGAGCCCGCAATTATATACAGTAAATAAAGAATCGCCACAGCTAAGCCTGTGGCAGCGGGCAGGCGTATCTACAATATATTGGTTAAGATTATACAACTTTAAAATTGATGATAAATTACAAAGCTGCAATAACTTTTTGCAGGTAGTTTAAAATTGAATTTACAAAAAATATTTAAAAAACCGGAGCATTGATAAAACTTGCAGGCTGTTTTTGGGGCGCTATTTGGTTTTTAACCAAT
This sequence comes from Ferruginibacter sp., assembly GCA_043756235.1. Lineage (GTDB taxonomy): Bacteria > Bacteroidota > Bacteroidia > Chitinophagales > Chitinophagaceae > Ferruginibacter. The sequence goes on from JAYURK010000061.1 coordinate 15,684, forward strand.
GCCGAAAAGAGCGCTTTATAACTTGTGCTGCATACAAAGCCTTTAAAATATTATTTAAATGTTCCGCTGGAACAAAGCGCCAAATAATGATTTTGCCATTGATGCAAGTGGTGATGAACGAAATCTTTTTTAAATACAATGCCTTTATTACTTTTTATTTTGCTACTCTATTACAGTCGCAATACGGCAGTGAAAGTATAAATATTTTCTGCATGCACTCCCACCGTCCCATTGGGACGAAAGGTGGGTAGAAAAATATAATAACGGGTTTACAAGTTCCGTAGGAACGGCAGGTGCTGGTGAGAAGCTATTTTATTTTATTGAAGTATACGCTGCGGTTATAAACCGCTAAGATTTATAGACACCAGTCGCCTTCCTGCGAAAGAAGACTGGCGCCAGTGGGTCGGCAAAGTTTGAAACGAAATTTCTACTGGAGTGAAAGCATCAATAATACTTACTTTTTTTAATGTCTTTTTTGTAAGGATAAATACTTAACAGCACCATATAATTATTTTCAATTGTAAAAAACAATACGTTCTTTTTATCCAATTTAATTATTTGAACATTTGGTTGCGAAGTAAACCTGGGTATATAGGGCATTGCCGCAATACGCTCAATTTTCAATATAGTTTTTCCCGCAAAATTTTCTGCCGAAAAATCAGACCAGTTTTCTTTAAATATTTAATGATAGAGATAGTGTAAAAATCATTATCTGCTTCGGCAGTCCAGATTATTTGGTAAGCCATTGCTGCACTTTTTGCTTCATCTGGTCGTGAGTAATGTAGTTGCCGGATTTATAATCTTCTATGGCTTTATTTATTTTCTGCTGCAACACATCCGGAAGTTCGGTTACATTAATTTCTTCAATAGTGGTTTCCGGGTGAAGTATATCATACACTTCATCAATCAAAGCGCTGTCATTTGTCTGGTTGAGTAACTCCAGTACTTCGGTTTTTTTATCCCTGGTATTCATACTCATAATTTTTATTAAAGTTAATATAAATTATGATGATTACCTAAGTTGGCTAATGCGGCGGCTAAGGGTTTTACCATTGCGTAAATAATTTGTCTGCAGTAATACCATCCCTCCGGTATTTTTAAGCCTGAAAGGCTGACATTAATATAGAGAAACGAATGAACAGGATTTTGCAAACCCCGAAGGGGTGAAATTATTACCGCCGCCGTTTTATTTTTAATTAACAGCGTTTAAAATATTATTTAAATGTTCCGGCGGAACATTTTATAGGTAGAAAAAAAACGACGAATGTATTTTCGTTCTGCAAGAACGTCTTGTACTTTTTGTATGCAAAATCAATAATAAACGGCGATAAATTATAACTGCAGCAATGGCACAATACATTCCTCTGGAAAGTGAAAACAAAACTGCAATTTATGCTACCCATAAAATGTTCCGCTGGAACAATGCGGCGAATAATGATTTTGCCATTGATGTTATTGGCGATGAAAGAAATATTTTTTAAATGCGATGGCTTTACTACTTTCATTTTGCTACACAATTACTGGTGCAATACGCCGCTGGTTAAAAACGCAAGCGGCGGCGAAGATGGGTGCAACGATTGAAGCGATGTACCCACAACGGCAAAAGAAGAATGCGCCAGTAAGGAAAAGTATAGCCTATGGCATGAATTGATGCAGTTTCGTCATTTCATTTAGCGCTTGTTGTTTCGTAGCATCATTCTTAATATCAACTAGCCAACTTTCAATACCTACGAGAATTTCCTCGGAAAATAATTTTACATTCAAAGCCAATGTATTGCCATTTATTAAATTGCGATGAAACGTATTATTTTTTTCATTTGGTTCAGTGAATACAAACCTCTCTAATACTTCTTGGGCTCTTTGCCCATTTATATCGTCAGACCCTTCATGCAAGTAAGAACAGCGTAACGCATAGCAATCGTCACCTGATAATATTTCAATTTCTTGCATTACCATTTTTTCATTCCCCTCCGGTTGATGTGCAGATGGTACTTCAATAGTAAAACTAGCAAGTAAATACTGATTAAACCATGAACGATAACGAACCCGTCCAGGGACTTCCCCAGGATAATCGACTTTACCAGCAATATCAGGAAGGGTTAATGTTACTATTAAAGCTGAATACCAATTCCCATTTTCAAGCGACTGCTTGACTGAATCAACAAACTTTTGCATAATTTGAAATTTAAACATTAAATGTAGTACTAATAAATGTAAAAATATTAGTTACAACGTATCCCCTCCACCAACCCCATCATTTGCTATTCAACAAAGTTGTATAATTTTGTGGCAGCAATTGTTCTATATCATTTATCTTATGGTCGTTGA
>JAYURK010000062.1:0-5838 GCA_043756235.1 Ferruginibacter sp.
ATTGATTGCCCATTGTAAAGAGTATGGTTATATTTTTCAGAGCAGCGAAATTTATGATGGCCTTGCGGCGGTGTACGACTACGGACAAAATGGTGCACAGTTAAAAAAGAATATTCGTGATTACTGGTGGAAGAGTATGACGCAGTTGCAGGAGAATATTGTAGGCATTGACGCCGCAATTTTTATGCATCCACTTACCTGGAAGGCGAGCGGACATGTAGATAATTTTAGCGACCCCATGATTGACAATAAAGACAGTAACAAAAGATACCGGGTAGATCATTTGATTGAAGGATTTGCTGAAGAACAAAAGGCAACAGGCAATGAGCAATTGGCAAACGATTTACTGGCTGCGATGGATGCTTTGCTTGCAACAAATGATTATGCCGGTATAAAAAAATTAATTGAAGACAATAAAATTAAATGCACCATCAGCAAAACCTGCCACTGGACGGAAGTTCGTGAATTTAATTTAATGTTCAGTACCCAAATAGGCAGCGTAGCCGAAGAAAGCGAAACCATTTATTTACGCCCCGAAACAGCACAGGGAATTTTTGTAAATTTTTTAAACGTACAAAAAACCGGCCGCATGAAAATACCTTTTGGCATTGCACAAACCGGTAAAGCTTTTAGAAATGAAATTGTAGCAAGGCAATTTATTTTTAGAATGAGGGAGTTTGAACAAATGGAAATGCAATTTTTTGTTAGGCCCGGCACACAAATGGAATGGTATAACTTTTGGTCGGCTGAAAGAAAAAAATGGCATGAGAGTTTAGGAATACCAGCGGAAAAATTACGCTTTCATGATCATGTTAAATTAGCGCATTATGCCGATGCAGCTATGGATATTGAATTTGAATTTCCGTTTGGATGGAAAGAACTGGAAGGCATACACAGCCGTACCGATTATGATTTAACGCAACACCAAACTTTCAGCAAAAAGAAAATACAGTACTTTGATAACGATTTAAAAGAAGATGGAAAACCTTATGGCAACTACACGCCTTTTGTGGTGGAAACTTCTGTTGGCCTGGACCGTTTATTTTTAACGATTATGAGTTTGGCTTATGCCGAAGAAAAATGGACCAAAGAAGATGGCACCGAAGACAGTCGTGTGGTGTTGCGTATTCCTGCAAAAATTGCGCCTACCAAATTAGCCATTTTACCTTTGGTGAAAAAAGATGGCTTACCTGAAATTGCAAAAGAACTAATGAATGATTGCAAAAGCAGCTTTATGTGTTTTTACGAAGAGAAAGATGCCATTGGTAAACGTTACCGCCGCATGGATGCAATTGGTACCCCGTTTTGTGTTACGATAGATCATCAAACTAAAGAAGATAATACGGTTACAATCAGGTACCGGGATACAATGGTACAGGAAAGGATTAAGTTGAGTGAGGTGAAAGAGTTGATTTTGGAAAAGACCAGTTAAATATTTTACACTATTATGAAAAACCGTAATTCAGAATCTTGCAAAGACAAACATATTTTTTTACAAACTTGAATAAATCGCTTGATATGGATATGCTTACTGAATCATATTGTATTGTTAACGATATTTCTAATTTCTCCACTAAAAGAAATTTAGAATATCAAATCTTAACTGTTGAAGTACTTTCATATTCAGAGAAAAAAGACAAATTCGAAAGAAGTGGAATTATAGCTAAAAGATGCTTATGGAAAGAAAGAGAAGTTAGATTATATGACATCCAGACTAAACAAATTTATAATCACAAATATGGCTCTGACAGTTTTTATAATAGGCTAAAAGTATCGCAAAAAATTATTGTTTCTATTGTAATAATGCAAACAACATCTTACCATCTAGATAATATAATTCTTTTAATACAATTATTTATGATGAGAAGGAATATTTAAAAGAAGCCGCTAAACAATTAAATTACTTGGGCATTGATGCAAAACCCTTAGGCAGCAATGGCAAGCCTTATAATTTCATTTCATCAAATATAGAAGTAGATGAGAACGGAAACCAAGTGTATTATTTCGCCAAATAATACAGTTTTATATACAAACGATATCAAAGCGAGATAAAATATCTTTGTAGTTTTACACCCAAGTGAACGAACAACTCACCATATCATTAATCGAAAAATTTCAATCCCTAAATTTATCAGCCATAATTGACTTTGATAAATTTAACGGCTATGCTATTACCCACCACTCCACCACTATTGAAGGCAGTACCTTAACGGAAATAGAAACCAGACTTTTATTAGACGAAGGCATTACCCCTGCAGGTAAACCGCTGCTGCATAGTTTAATGGTACAGGACCATTACCATGCTTTATTATTTATTACACAAAAAGCAAATGACAAAATAATTATAACACCTGAATTTATACAACAGATAAATGCTGTAGTGATGAAACAGACCGGCAGCATTTACCAAACTGTTTTTGGCGAACTGGCCACAGGCCCCAGTGGGGATGCTACAAAAGGAGTTTTTAGAAAAGGAAATGTTAGTGCAGGCAATACTTATTTTGTGGGTTACGAAAAAGTAGAACCCTTAGTTAAAAAACTTTGCGACGGCATTAAGGAAAAAATAAGTATAGCAAATTCTGTTATAGAAAAATTAAACATTTGCTTTGATGCACATTTTGATTTGGTAACTATTCACCCTTTTTATGATGGCAATGGCAGAACCAGCCGTTTGCTGATGAATTACCTGCAACTGATTTTTAATTTACCACTCAGTATTGTTTTTAAAGAAGATAAAGCCGCTTACTTTGAAGCGTTGCAACAAACAAGAAAAGCAGCAGACATTACTATCTTTAGAATATTTATGGCTGCACAATATGCCAAATACCTTCAGCAGGAAATTGAAAAATTTGAGCAGGTTGTAAAGGGCGGCGAAAAAGGTAATGGTTATTCTTTTGTATTTTAAAAGACTTAAGTTGTTTTAATTTATGAAGCCTGATAATATTTTAAGAGCATTATCGATTCTTGCCTACTGCTTCATTTTATTCAATGGGTGGTTTATAAGTATACCATTTTTTTTAGTTCTTATTTTTTCAATTTTTGACTGGGGCACGAAGTTGCAAATTTTTTCTATTCTTGCTGTACTAGGATTGATACAACTTATCAGACTAACAGGATTAGCTAAAACAAAAAAGATACTGTTCGCAGAATTTCTAATTTTTATTTTTTTATTGTCGCCAATTGCAGAGCGGTTGCTTTCCGTAAATATTGTGCTTTTTAATTATCCGGGATTTATCTTACCTTTTTTTACTTTTATAATTCTCTATATATTATCAATATTTTTTTCATTCAGGCAATTCATAAAAGAGAGGGTTGTATAATTTTTCTATTTCTTCTTCAACACCAGCGGTTCCTTTAAAACTTCAAACATTTTTTTATATACCTGCTGCAGCAAACTGTATTCCTCTGCATCGTATAAACTCTTTGTAAACTCAATTGAAAAAGTACAGGTTACCGAGTGGGTGGCTTTATCATACTCCAAAGCCCGGCTGAACGAAATGTCATTATCCGGTGTACGTATTTTAATGGGCCTGGGCAAGGCGTCGGGCTCAAAGCCCGGTGGCAATGTAATTGATGCATGCGTATTAATATTTCTTTTATAGCCAAAATTTACATTACTAAAACGGGTATCACTGATGAAAGGATTTTTTTCGAACCCGAAAAAAAGATTAAGCGGCAGGTAAATATAATCGCCGGCAATGGCAAGGTTGGTATTAAATTTAAATTTTTGTTCGGCCGGTAAAGAATCGTTGGTTAGATTAAAAAACTCAAAACCATCAATGGCAATGCCGTCTTTTTTATAATTGCGTTCCAAATATTTTTCCTGCCCGGCATCTTTATAATCGCTTATCTTTTTTAAGCGGGAGTAGCCACTGTTTTTTATATACACTTCCCCGGTAAAATTGCCGGTATTGTCAACTTTGCTTATCGCACTTACAAAATCGCGGTATTGTAAAGAATCATTAGTGATGGTTACCAGGCCACCCATTTTTTTATGTACCAGCAAAGCAGTTGTATTAAGGATGGTACTGGGTATAATATGTGCCGGTGTGTAGCTGTCGGTGGCATCAAGATAATATTTTTTATCGTTAATAAAAACACAGGCAAATACACTGTTAAACTGATCGATAAAAGGATATGCCGGATTTACTTTACCATGAAATCGTTCACTAACTAATGTTGGGTACGCCTCAAGACCTGCTTCTTTTAATAAATTTACCAGTATCAAATTTATTTCGGCGCTTGTACCTTTCTTTTTTTCCCAGGCACTTTTAATGCCATCCACGGCGTATTTGCTGTAAAAATTATTCCAGCTCATATTGCTGCGTACATAATTATACACCGCTTTCATTTTATCCTCTGCTGTGGCAAGCTTTTTGGTTTCTTCTGTAAAGGCACTGGTACCCGGCACACTTTTTCCCAACTGGTTTCCAAATGCTTTTTCCTCCAGCAATTCCCTTATCACTTCTTTCCACGACGTCATATAATTTATTTTGCCTGTACCATTATTATTGTAACCGCTAAGTTGAAACATTACTTTTTGCAGGTAATCTTCCCGGGCATCCATATAAGGTTCATCCCCAAGCGAAGGGATATTGTTCATTTCAAAAAAAATTTTTCCGGTTTCTTTATCAAAGCTGGTTTTAACCGGCAGCTCTTCTTTTTTATTTATGCGGTATGTAAACTCTGCGGTGGGCAGCACCGTAAGTGTGTATTTGCTTTTAACTACAGGCAGTTCTTTTTGAAAATCCCAATCATCCAAACCATTATAATTTTTCATAAAACTGCGGTACCTGTATTCAATAATGCTGCCCACTTTTATATTGGGAAAGGTAAAAGTGATGGTACCAATTCTTTCATTTACATTTTGTTTGTAAAAAGATTTTTTGGTAAGTCTTTCCACAACAGGTTGGCCATTGGCATCGGTATTAATTACCATAGCTTCCAGGTTATCCAAAAATTCAAAATCATCTTTTCGGTAAAAGCGCAGGGTAACATTGGCTTCTTCAAAACCTTTTTCTTTTAAAATTTTTAAACGTACATGATGGTGTGTAATTAAATGATATTCCTGGTCGTGGTCGGCAATGGCTTCGTCAATTAAAATAATAGCAGGAGCATCTTTATCAAAAGCACATTCTTTTAAATTTAATTCTTCCTTTGTCACCATTCCAAAGTCGTTAAAATCCTGGGCCGCAATACAAAATGGCGCTAGTGTAGCCAGTAAATAAATCAGCAGTTTATTTTTCATTGTACAAATTATAAGGGTAAAAAATAAATATTAAACGCCAAACTGGTTTAAGTGATGATCTAAATGTTTCCAGGTGCCTTTACTCCATTCTTCATTAGTTAGTCTTCCAAAAAAGGGATGTTTCTCCCCGCTCATACTGTTTTGGGAAAAGCTGTTGATCATATCAATCAAATGTTGTTTTTCTTTTTCAAACTCCTGTGGGTTAGCAATAATAAAAGATTTATCAGTGGGCAGGTTGCGTTTAAAAGGCTCGTCGTTAAACAATTTACTTTTAAAAAATGGCCCTAATAAACTTAATAAAAAATTGCTTTTTAGTTTATGCTTGCCGGTAGCAACACCCAATGGCATCTGGCAATGGGCCAGCATTTGTGCCACATTCATTTTACCCCACTGTGCCTGGCTTTGTGGCGATAATTTATTTATGCGGTTAATAATATCCTGTTTTGTAGCGGCAACAAATAAATTCAGTACTTGCATGTTTATTTAAATTAAATCATTGTTGTCCGACTAAAATCGGGTAAAAAAATGCTGTAACCCTTTATTACAAAAGGTTACAGGCTAAAAATTTACAGTTTCAATATTGGGGGTAG
>JAYURK010000063.1:0-51380 GCA_043756235.1 Ferruginibacter sp.
AGAGATCAGTTAGAATACAACACCAAATACTTTCGCAGTAAAATGACAGAAGCTGGTTTTGATATTAAACCCGGCGACCACCCGATTGTACCCATCATGCTTTACGAAGCAACTGTTGCACAAAACTTTGCTGCTAAATTATTGGAGGAAGGTATTTATGTGATTGGTTTTTTCTTTCCTGTGGTGGCAAAGGGTCAGGCACGTATTCGTGTACAGTTAAGTGCAGCGCACGAGCAGGGGCATTTGGATAAAGCGATTGCGGCGTTTACTAAAGTGGGGAGGGAGTTGGGGGTGTTGAAGTGAAAAACTATTATTTGCTTTTATTAAATAAGGGTTTAAAACAATTTGGATAATTAGATTATGTAAAGTATGTTTGACGTAAAATAAACTTTACATCATGCCTGTTATTACACTTTTGCCAAACAAGTTTAAACCAATTGGAACTATAATTTTAGTATTAAGCATTCCGCTGGTTTTTCTGTCAGTATATTTTTTTCCACAAATTAAAGACCACACAGGGATTGCAAAATCTATTGTATCAATCATTGCAATTATTGGTTTTGCATTAATTATTTTTTCAAGAGAAAAGATTGAAGACGAGTTTATTGAAAACTGCAGGTTAAAGGCATTTGCTATGTCGTTTGTTATAGGTATAATAACATATTTAATTTACGAAATCCTCAATTTGTTTGATAAAGATGCAACAAGATCGGTATTTCAATCTTTGTTTAATCAATGTATATTTTATGTTGTCTATTTCTTTTTATTGAAAAATAATTTCTACATCAAGCATGAAAAACAAAGTAAAAGAAATTAGGGAGCAGCATTCACTTACACAGGAACAGTTGGCTCAAAAAATTGGCGTGAGCAGGCAAAGTATAATTTCTATTGAAAAAGGGTATTACGTACCCACAACTGTTTTAGCGCTTAAAATCGCAAGTATATTAAAAGTGAGTACTGAAGCGTTATTTACTTTAGAAAAAGGTGATTGGTGACAAGAAATCAACTACTGCCTGTGAAATATTTTTTGAATTAAAATTTAACCTAAGTCTAGAATAAGATACCAGTTTAAGAAGCTGTTTGAGTTATTAATTTTTATTTATTTGGCTAAAACCGCTTACCACAATTTGGATTAAATACTCCCGGCTTTAGCCAAGCTGTATCTAATTAAAATTAATTCAAACAGCTTCTAAGTAAAATGATTTTGTAACTTTACTAAAACTCAGCATTATGGATACCACATTATTAAACAGGATTACTACAAACCCTGCAGTGCTAACGGGCAAACCAGTTGTAAGAGGTATGCGTATTTCTGTTGAACAAATAATTAAAATGCTGGCAAGGGGTATCTCCAACACTTCCATTATTGAAGAATTTCCCCTTCTTGAAGAAGATGATATAAAAGCCTGCCTGCTGTTTGCTGCCAAAAAAATTTCTAATGAAGAAGAAATGGCAGCATGAAAAATGAGGAGTACAAATTTATTGTTGATGTTGGTGTAGGTAGAATAATAGAAACCTGGTTAAAGCAACAAAATTTTCCGGTGATTGCCATTAGAGATTTGAATGCTGAGATGACTGATATTTCAATTATTGAACTGGCAAATGAAGAAGATGCCATTATTATTTCGATGGATAAAGATTTTGGAGAATTAATCTTTAAATCCAACATACCGCATAAAGGAGTTTTACTGCTTCGCCTGGAAGATGCCGTAGCAGAAGAAAAGCTGGCGGTTATTCAAAATATTTTTCCTGAACATCTATTATCTGTAAAAAATAATTTTGCTGTTTATCAAAATGGCAGATTAAGAATAAGAAACAGATAATTTTAAAACTATTACTACAAAGTCAACCTGCAAATTTCCTTTGTAATACTTTACCTTTGCTTCGATAAAAGATGATAGAAATTACCACTGTTGAACGGAGTCCTTCGAAACTCAGGATAAACTCTGCCAATGAAGTCCAATAGAAATTCAACAGCCGGGTTCAAAAAAAATATAATGTCAGAAAATTCACAAACATTTATAGCAAAGAGCGCCATTAAAGCAGCCGATCTGGAACACCGCCGTAAAATTAATTTTAATATTGGCAAGTACAATGCAAAAGTGCCCGAAGGTAAAGAGCAATTTGCCGATGTGCATTTGGTGAGGGAACGGGCAAAAAATATTAAATGGCGTGCTATTGAAACGCTTGACCAGCAGCTGGAAGAATTTGAAATGCAATTTACCAAACGTGGCGGCAAAGTTATTTGGGCCGAGGATGCAGCGCAGGCTATTGAAGAAGTTGTAAAAATTTGCAAAGAAAAAAATTGTACTTCTTTGGTAAAAAGCAAGAGCATGGTTACCGAAGAAATTCATTTAAATAAAGCGCTTGAAGAAAATGGTATTGAAAGTGTGGAGACAGATTTGGGAGAATATATTCAGCAATTAGATGGCGAAGCGCCTTACCATATTGTAACGCCGGCCATGCATAAGAGTAAGGAAGATGTGGCCAAACTGTTTAATGAAAAATTGGGTACACCAATAAATTTTACACCACAGCAATTAACTTTAAAAGCCCGTGAAATTTTACGGGAAAAATATGTGCAGGCACAGGTAGGCGTTACTGGTGCCAATTTTATCATCAGCGATATTGGGGGCATTGCCGTTACAGAAAATGAAGGCAATGCAAGATTGAGTTGTGCTTTTCCTAAAACACATATTGTAATTGTTGGGATAGAAAAAATGATTCCTTCAGTTACTGACCTGGGATTATTTTGGCCACTGTTATCAACTTTTGGTACGGGGCAAAAAGTTACCGTGTACAATACTATTGTTACTGGCCCAAAACAACAAAATGAAAATGATGGCCCCGAAGAAATGTATGTGATATTATTAGACAATGGCCGTACGAATATTTTAAAAAATCCAAAGCAAAGAGAAAGTTTATATTGTATAAGATGCGGTGCCTGCTTAAACGCCTGCCCTATTTATAAAAATATTGGTGGCCATGCTTACGGTGCTACTTACAGCGGGCCAATCGGCAGCGTTATTACACCACATTTACAGGGCATGGAAAGTTATAAGCATTTAAGTTATGCGTCTTCCCTATGCGGTAACTGTACCGAAGTATGTGCAGTAAAAATAAATTTACACGAACTGCTTTTAGAAAACCGTAAAGAAAGTGTGGAGGAAGGGCTTACTACTTTTGGTGAAAAAATGGCGTGGAAAATGTGGAAGATCGCTTCTATGAAAAGAAGCATGATGAACTTAGGTAATGGTAATTTAAAAAATAAAGTAGTAAATGGTTTGTTTAAGGGCTGGGCAGCACACAGAAGCGAATTGAATTTCAGCAAAAAAACTTTTAATGAAATGTGGAAGGAGCGGTATAAGAAATAGTAGTAAATTTGGTAAATAATATTTTTATGGAGAAAATATTTACAGCACATATTGAACAGGATATTGAGTCAGGTTATTTTGTTGGCATAATTCCTTCTGTACCGGGTGCACATACACAGGCAAAAAGCTTAGACGACCTTACTGTACGGCTTAAAGAAGTGCTTGAACTATGCCTGGATCAGATGCCTGCTGAAGAGAAAAATGATATTCCACGTTTTTTTGGCACCCAACAAATTGCTGTAGCAGTATGAGCCGTTTGCCTATTGTAAATGCAAAAGAATTAGAAAAACTTTTATTAAAATTGGGTTTTCAAATTCAGCGTCAAAAAGGGAGTCATAAATTTTATAAGCATGCTGATGGCCGTTACACAACTATCCCACATCATCCCGGCGAAGATTTAAGCCGGCCATTAATAAAAACAATTCTTAATCAAATTGATTTACCTGCAGAAGAATTTATTCGCTTACTGAATAAATAATTCATGGTCTTAATTTACTCCCATAACACTACTACACGTTTACAGTACAGCTGTAATTTTATTTTTAAAGAATTACTGGGGATTGATTTTTCTATTACAATTGATTCGGAAGAATTTAAAAATTACGAAGGTGTAAAAATTAATTACAGCACTCAGCAATTCGGTTTTTCCTCCTTCAATATTCAACCGCATAGTTTATTATTTGAAACTGAAATAAAAGATCAGCAGGTACATTGTTTTGAAAATAATGGGTACAAATTTTTTTTTAAAACAGCCGATGCAGATTTTTCGTTCGATATTTTTGCCGCCACTTTTTATTTACTCAGCCGCTACGAAGAATACTTACCGCATACAAAAGATGTGTATGGCAGGTATGCTCACGAAAATTCGCTGGCATTTAAAGAACGGTTTTTGCAAATGCCGTTAGTAAATATTTGGGTGAAAGACTTTGCATTGGAGGTGAAGAAAAAATATTCAATATTCAATTTTCAATTGGCAATTTTCAATTTTTTTGCAACTTACGATATTGATATTGCATTTTCTTATAAATACAAAGGCCTACTTCGGAATATTGGAGGGTTTTTAAGATATCCTTCTTTACAAAGAATAAAAGTTTTAACTGGTTTACAAAAAGATCCGTTTGATGCTTACGGTTGGTTACATGAATTACATCAGCAAAATAAATTGCAGCCTGTTTACTTTTTTTTATTGGCTGAAAAAAACAGCGTTTACGATAAAAATATTTTACCGCATAAAGATGCCATGTGGCAATTGATAAAACAACATGCCAAAAAATATTTGGTCGGCATTCATCCAAGCTGGCAAAGTGGTGATAAATCCCGGCTTTTAAAAGAAGAAATTAACTGGTTAAGCGAAGTAGTTAATGATGAATTACCTAAAAGTGAGCATCGAAAAATCTCTTTATCCAGGCAGCACTATATCCGTTTTAATTTACCTGAAGGGTATCAAAAGTTAATTGAAGCAGGTATTACCGATGACTACAGCATGGGATATGGCAGCATCAACGGTTTCAGGGCATCTGTTGCTTCATCTTTTTTTTGGTACGATTTACAAAATGAACAGCAAACTGATTTACGCATCCATCCATTTTGTTTTATGGATGCCAATTCTTTTTATGAGCAACATTTTTCTGCAGCGCAGGCTTATGAAGAAATGATGCACTACTATAAAATTTGTAAAGAAGTAAACGGTACATTAATAACCATCTGGCATAATAATTTTTTAGGTACTGCTAAAGAGTTTGAAGGATGGCGGCAGGAATACGAAAAATTTATTAAGCTAATTGCTGCCAGTATTTAAAAAGTAAAAGCCCTTTTCTGCAAAGAAAAGGGGCTTTTACCCGTGCTTGATTTTAATATTTTATTTCCAGATTAAAAATTTAGTACTGTAAGTTTCTTCATGTGCAATTAAACGCACGGTGTAATATCCTTCAGTTAAAGAAGTAATATTATTAAGTGTTACACTGTTATTGCCGGCAAGTAAAGTTACCTGCTGTGTTAAAACTGCTTTTCCTCCTGCATCAAAAATGGTTACAACGCCTGCACCTGCTTTTGCAGTTCTAATTCTTATTTGTGCATTATTGCTGCTTGGGTTAGGTGCAATAATCATTTCATTGGTTTTCCAGTCAGCAATTTTTACCGAAACGGTGTTTGTAAGTTTCATGCTCAAATCAATATCCACCACTCGTATCCTGTAATAAAGATATTTAGTGTTTATAGCCGCAACATTATCGGTAAATTTATATTGTTGCAAAGCCGTAAGGTTATTAGCTTTTATATTTCCTGCTACTTCAAAATTTATTCCGTCCAAACTTCTTTGTATTTCATAACCGTCCAGGTTGTCTTCTTGTAAACTCGTCCAGGAAATATTGGTTTTGCCTTCGTTATAATTTGCAGCAAAATTTATTAACGAAACTGGTAATGGGCCACCGGAAGGAAGATTGAAACAACCAAATTTTGATCCGTATTGCCTGGTAGGCTGTATGCTTATTAAGCTGCAGTTAGTGCTGGGTGCTTTATAATCATATCCCATTCTAAAAGTGATTGCAGACTGCGGTAAGGTATAAACTGATTTTTCAATTACCTCTGCGCATTTTGATACGCCATTTCGTTCTGTAATACTTCCCTTGGTTAGTAACCAGCCACCAATATTGCCAGTGCTGGTTAATTCGGTATTTAGTGCGCCATAATTTACAGGGTCGGTGCCATTTACTTTTACGTAACCAATTTCTTTATACCAACCATCGTTTCCCTGGCTGCTTCCATCCATATCAAAATGTAAAAAATTAAGGTTGGATACTGCAATCTGCGATCCCGGCGCCGGCGGATTGTTGCCAATATAATGCGTGTAAAACCTAACCGTAAATTCTACATAACCTGTCAGGTTGGTGCAGCTCAACAATTGATCGGGTGAAATACGTGGTGCAAATAATGCCACCTGCGATGATAATGTTCCTGTTTCATCAGCTGCTCCATCATCATCAATATTTGGGCTTGCTGCACCGGCCATAGTTGCATTTACTATGGCATTAATGGTAATAACGGCATCTAAATTTAAACTGGGTATAGCATTGTTAAATTTGTATTTGGCCCCAACAGTTAAAGGCGTGCCGCTACCGGCAATTTGTACAGCATTTCTAAAATCGGATACAGTGCCCGAACCGGGGGCGCATACATCAAAACCTGTTGTTGTACAAACCTGCGCCTGTAAACTAATTGCAACAACTGCTGTAAAAAAAAGAGTAAAAATCTTTTTCATCTGGTGTGATTTTGTGGTTATAAATTCAGAGCGTGCTGCTTACGGAAATAAGCAAGTGGTAAAAATCACAGTACAATGGATGTGGTAAAGGCCGGGCTTTTCAGTAGATAATAGTTTACTGATTGCTGCGAAGCAAAAAAGTTTAATCTATCGATGGGGAGTTGTGTGGTTGAATCTAGAATACGGTAATGAGGTATAAGCAGCACAAACATAAATTGTTTTTTTTTATCCTGCAAGTTTTTTATAATTTATTTTTCATGCACTGCTCTACCTTTGCGAACAAAATAGCGTGTAATTCGTTTTAGCTAACATACTTTAAAATATTATGTCTGTAATAATCAGCGTTAACCATCTTTCAAAAAATTTTAATGCTTTAAAAGCAGTTGATGATTTGTCTTTTACGGTTAATGAAGGAGATATTTATGGCTTTTTGGGGCAGAACGGCGCCGGAAAATCTACCACCATAAGAATGTTGTTATCACTGGTAAAACCTACCTCAGGCGAAATAAATATTTTGGGCAAGAATTTATTTACACACCGCAGTGAAATATTACAACAAACCGGTGCGGTTATTGAAAAGCCCGATTTGTATAAATACCTAACAGCCTACCAAAACCTTTTTATTTTTGCAAAACTGAGTGGCATTAATACTACCCGACAAGTAATTATTAAGCAACTGGAAATGGTGGGTCTTGCAGAGAGGGCCCACAGTAAAGTAAAAACTTTTAGCCAGGGCATGAAGCAAAGGTTGGGTATTGCGGTGGCGCTTATCCATAATCCCCGTATAATAATTTTAGATGAACCCACTAACGGTTTAGATCCGCAGGGCATTGCCGATATGCGTAATTTAATATTGCAACTGAGTAAAGAAATGGGAAAAACAATTTTGGTATCATCTCATTTGCTTAGCGAAATAGAATTAATAGCCAACAGGATTTTAATTATTAATAAAGGTAAAAAAGTGGTGGAAGGTACTGCGGCAGTTTTACTGGATCCTGCAAAAACAATTGTAAAAATTGCAACTACTAATGATGAAGCAACAAAAATAAAATTGCAAAATTCCCCCTGGCAAAAGTTTATAAAACCAGATGCTGGTCTGGCATTTGCCATGAACAAAATTGATATTCCCCGGTTAACGGCCGACCTTGTACAAATGGAAATTGATATTTTATCCATCGTTCCCCAGCACTCGCTGGAAGCTTATTTTTTATCACTTACAAACCATACTGCCCATGTGGAAGCTGTTTGAAATTGAACTGTTTAAAATTTTTAAAAAGCCACGTACTTACCTGGCATTTGCAATTATAACCGGCTTTATTTTTTTAATACAACTGGGCTTAATGGTAAATGGTAAAGAGTTTTTAAGCTTTATGATGGGTTCGGTAAATGATATGATGGATGTGGAATTTAGAAGTGTAATAAATGGGTACTGGGTTTGTTTTGCCATTTTAAATTTGTTGCTTATTCATGTTCCCATTTTAGTAGCATTAGTTGCTGGCGATATAATTTCTGGCGAAGCAAGTATGGGCACACTGCGTTTATTGGCAGCAAAACCAGTTAGCCGTACTCAAATTATTTTAGCTAAATTTTTTGCTGTAGCGGTGTATGTTTTGTTATTGCTGATATGGATAGCATTTATCTCTTTGTTTTTAAGTCTGCTTATTTTTGGCTCAGATAATTTAATGGTTGCTAAAGTAAACGACCTTAGAATAATTGAAGCAAACGATGTAATGTGGCGTTACTTTTGTGCATTTGTTTTTGCTTTTATTGCTATGCTGGTAGTGGCCGCTTTATCCTTATTGTTATCAACAGTTTCAGAAAATTCTATCGGGCCTATTGTGGCCACAGTAGGCATCATCATTTTATGCACTTTAATAAGTGAAATGGAAATCCCCATTTATCAAAAATATATACGGCCATATTTATTTACTTCTTACATGCTGGGATGGAAAGGTTTTTTCTATATTAACTTTAATGAAGACAATCAAACCATTAAAGGCTCCATGGAAAACCTGCCTGCCGTACTTAAAAGCCTTGGGGCATTATTAAGCTACATAGTTTTATTTGTTACCGCATCAATAATAATTTTTAAACGAAAAGATATTTTATCCTGACATGAAAACAACAACACTGATTTTATTATTATTTGGCTTTTGCCCTGTAGGGTTACATGCACAGGATGTAAATGCATTAATACAAAAAGTAAAAGCTAAACTGGCGCTGGTTAACGATTACGAAGCCAGTGGTAAAATGAAAACCAATGTGGCATTTTTAAAAGTTCCGGTGGCTAATGTAAAATTGTATTTTAAAAAACCAAATAAGCTTAAAATAAAAAACGAAAAAGGTTTTTCATTTATTCCTAAAGGTGCAGTGAATATTAATATGAATAATATTTTATCAGCGGGTGGTAATTATTCGGTACTGGATGCCGGCATGGATAAAATTGGCGGCACTGCTGTAAGGGTAATTAAGCTTTTGCCCGAAGATGATAATGCCGATGTAGTTTTATCTACTTTATACATCGACGAAACTAACGCTGTTATACGTAAAGCCAAAACCACCACAAGAGAAAATGGCAGTTACGAGTTAGAGATGAGCTATGGCAAATATGCAGCTTATGGCCTGCCCGATAAAATAATTTTCTCCTTTAATACTAAAGATTATAAACTGCCCAAAGGAGTTAGTTTTGATTTTGAAGATGGCAGTCAGCCCAAAAAAGCTGCCGAAAAAGCAAAGAATAAAAAAGGCCGGGCAGAAATTACCGTTAGTTCCTACAGTATTAATAAAGGTATAGCGGATGCTGTTTTTCAATAGCATGATGTAATTGCTGCTTAATTATTTGTATCTTAATAAAAAATACAACTATGGCAATTTTAAAAGTTATTGAACTGTTGGCTAATTCTAAAAAAAGTTGGGAGGACGCTACTCAAAATGCAGTGAAGCATGCTGCAAAATCTTTGCGCAATATTAAAAGCGTAAACGTAAATAATATGAGTGCTCAGGTTGATACTAAAGGTGCTATCACAGAGTTTAGGGTAAACGTTAGTATTAGTTTTGAAGTAGAGTAATTACGCTCCCCTCTGCTAACATGTTTGCATGCGATTATTTAGTCCGTGCAAACATTTTTTATATATTACCCTTCACATATTTATTTTTTATCCTCTTCATTTCCTAATTTTTTGTTTATCAATACTTTAAATAGTTTTCCATTTTTATTTAAAGTGTATCTACTTCGTGTATGCATTGGGTAGTTTTACTCATTTTTATTTCTTCGATAAAAAAACACTACTGCAATTACAATATTTTTACAAAGCCAGCGTAATATATTAAGTTATTTATATTGATTGTAGAAAAACAACTACCTTTTATTGAGACAAATAACTCCAATTCCTTTAAAACCATTATTTCAGATGAAAAATACTTTACTCTTTGCAAAGCCATTAGCAATGCTGCTGTTACTGACTTTTGTTCGTTCGGTTAAGGCACAAACCATTGGTAGTTTTGCTACGGTAGCGCCTACCGCTCAAACGCAAAGCCTTGTCTTACCATCTACCCACACCTTTCAAAGATTAATAAAATCCGGAGATGCACTTTCTCTCGGAGGTACCTTAGGAGCTAATACAGATTTTACAGGGTACGTTCCCGTTAGTGGCAGCAGTACAAACGGTTATCTTTCTATAAGTAATGAAACTACTCCAGCGGGTTGCGCCATTTTAGGGATATCTTATAATTTTACCAACCATACCTGGACAGTTAATAACGGTGGCAATGTTAACTTTCTTACTAATGCAACCTTTGGTAATACTGCAAGATTTTGCTCGGGCACTGTAACCCCTAATAACACTGTAATTGTGTGTGAAGAAGATATAACTGCTGGTGATGCTAACGCCGACGGATACCAGGACAGGGGTTGGTTAATTGAAATTGATCCTGCAACAAGAACGGTAATAAACCAGGATGGGGTTGGCGTGCCGGACAGGTTATGGGCAATTGGACGTGGTCAACATGAAAATGCAGCAATTAAAAGTGACAATACCATTTTATATACCGGTATCGACAATGGTGCTAATGGTTATTTATATAAGTTTATTCCAACTGTACCGGGTAATTTTAGTGCAGGAACTTTATATGTTTTACAAACCACCGCTGCATTGGGCAATGGTACCTGGCGTGTTTTAGCAAATACCACACAGGCTGATAGAAATGGCAAGATTGGTTTAAGTACCACTGCCGGCGCCTTTAATTTTAATGGGATAGAGGATGTAGAAATTGCCCCGGATGGTAAAATTTATTTTGCCGCAAAAGCGCAGGGCAAAGTTTACCGCTTTACAGATAATGGTACATTTGGTACGGCAACAGATATTTCAGGTTTAGAAGTTTTTGTAGGTAATTCTGCATTTCCTACTATTAGAAGTTACGATGTTGATGGTGCCGGCCCTCTGGGTAATGAGCCATGGGGGCAGGGTAACGATAACCTTGCTTTTGATGGCGATGGTAATCTTTGGGTTTGCCAGGATGCAATAGTTGCCAGCGATCGTAACCACATCTGGGTAGTTGGGCCAACTCATACACAAGCTGCACCACAGGTAAGGGTTTTTGCAACAACCCCTGTGCGCTGCGAACCTACCGGAATAACTTTTTCTCCTGATTATAAATTTATGTTTCTTTCATTTATGGGCCCCACGGGTACAAATAGCACTGCTCAAACGGATGCTGCGGGTACAAGTGTAATTTTTAATACGCATACAACGGTGGTGGTAGCCCGAAAAGAAAATCTGGGTCCATTGGCAACACTGGGTGTGGTTTTTAATTCCTTCCAGGTGGTTGAAGAAAATAAAAATGTTAAAGTAAGCTGGTCAGTAAAAGATGCTTACAATCATTCCCGTTTTGAAATAGAGAGATCACCGGATGGCAGAAATTTTGAAAAAATTTATACAGAGAATAAATCCATCAATAGCGGGGCCGGGTACAATTTTAATTTTACTGATTATTCTATTGCGATACCCGCTGTATATTATTACAGAATTAAACAGGTTGATAATAATGGTGACTACCGCTATACAGACATAAAATCGATAAAATTATCAGTATTAAATGATCAGTTGGCCGTTTTCCCTGTGCCTGCTATCCACTCAATGAATATCAATTACTTTTCTGCATATAGTTCCAGTGTGTCGGTTACAGTTATTGATGATATGGGGAGAAACATTATTTCTACATCCAGGAATGTATCTACAGGCAATAATATATTGCATTTAGATGTAGCGAATTTGTCTAAAGGTAATTATACATTATATATAAAAAGCAAGTCAGGTAAGGCGGTAAGCAAAAAGATTTCAAAAATTTAAACATCTTATTATCTTTTTTAAAAAAATATTTTTTGTATACAACTAAGTCTTTAAAAAAATGATCATAGTGTTTTTATAAATCCACATCCATGAAAATAAGGTTTGTACTTCTGTTGTCTCTGTTACTGTTGCTGATTTTTAATGGCTACACGCAGATATTACGTCCTTTTACGGTAAGGTACAACAGTCCCAGTGTAAGGGGTAACATCATACAGGTTTCCAATAATATTTTTACTTCTGTTGGTGGTCAGTCAGCCGCAAATCCTGGCAGTACCGTTGAGGTTGCGCCGGGTGGCGTATCTGCAAATAATGGCGCTCCGGGCAGAAATATTAATATAGATGCCATGATTCCTTTTGGGGCATCATGGAAATACCTTACCGGTACCGGAGCCGTACCCGCTGGCGTGGCTCCTCCTATTGGATGGAATACACTTGCTTTTGGGGATGGGGCCTGGCCAAGCGCTAATGGAGAACTGGGGTATGGAGATGGAGACGAAGTTACCTGTATTCCTTCTGGTGGCGGCGGTACTTTATGTGTACCTACCGGCAATAAATACACTACAACCTATTTTAGAAAAACAATAAACATAGCTAACCCGCTGGCATTTACAAATTTTAGGTTTAAGGTAGAAAGGGACGATGGTTATGTACTGTATGTAAATGGCGTTGAATTAAGCAGGAATAATATGCCCGCCGGGCCTGTAACCAATGCAACATTTGCCTCTGCTACTTTTAATGATGTTATAAATACGTTTATTGTTCCTAACACAGCCTTTATAGCAGGCAATAATGTTATTGCCGTAGAAATTCACCAAAATACTGCTTCAGATAACGACTTATCTTTTAACCTGGAATTAACCGGGCTTACCGGAACATCCAATGATATATTTAGTTCGTCAACTGCCGATCTTAATTTACCCTCTTGCACACAGGTATTATATGCAGGTTTGTATTGGGGCGCTACACAAGGTACCAATGGTACAAACACACTATGGATTACAAATGAAACCAACGTAAAACTTAAGGTTCCGGGTAGTGCAGTTTATCAAAATGTTGTTTCCACCCAAACAGACTATCATAACAATACGCTTGTTCCCGGATTGCCCCATACAGGCTATCGTTGTTTTGCTAATATAACCAGCCTTATCAACGGTTCCAATCCTAACGGTACATATGGTATTGCTAATATGGCTGCACCGGAAGCGGTTGTAAATGGCGCCGGTGGCTGGACGATTGTGATAGCCTATGCAGATCCTGCTGCAATAGTAAGAAACCTTACTATTTTTGACGGCTCTGCAATAATGAATGGCGGAGATCCTGCTCTTCATGTACCCATAACAGGTTTTTTAACGCCTCCGGTTGGGCCAGTTAGCTGCGAATTAGGGGCTGTAGTTTACGATGGAGACAGGGTTTCAGTTGACGCCTATAGTTTTAAACAGGATGCCAACCCATTGGTGGGTGTTTATACAAGTTTAACTCCTAATGCAACCAGTAATGCAGGCGATATGTGGAACAGTACTATTTCCAGGTACGGGGCTAATATCACTACCAGGAATCCAGACCATCAAAACACTTTAGGATATGATGCAGATATTATAGTTGTGCCCAATGCAGCAAATGCTGTATTGGGTAATGGTGCCACCTCGGCGAGTGTACGCTTTGAATCACCATCCGAAAATTATTTTATTCATACCCTCAGTACTGCTATTTCTGAATTTAACCCATCCTATTCTCTTACTAAAACCTCAACAGACATAAATGGCGGTGTACTTGCTCCTGGAGACATACTTCGGTATCAATTGAACTTCAGAAATTTTGGTAACGATAACAGCACTAATACTATTATTACAGATAACCTGCCATTTAATGTAGGTTTTGTGCCCGGCAGTTTAAGAATAAACGGAGTGCCATATACCGATGCACCAACAGATGATGTGGCAAATTATGACCCGGTAAACCGAAGGGTGACTTTTAGAATTGGTACCGGGGCTAATGGATTAACAGGAGGAAATATTGCTCCTGGTGTAAATGGAACGGTTAGTTTTGATGTAGTTGCAGCATCATCATGTGCAATACTTGCCTGTGGCACTACAATAAATAATATTGGAAGGGTTGATTACAGAGGTCAAACTTCACTTATAAATTTTTACGATTCCAGCCGTTATGATGCTGGTAGCGGATGTTTTTCGGCAGGGCCGGTTATAAATAATATAATTGGCACCTGCTTTACACCTGTTGATACAACAATAGTTAATATTTGCCCTGCCGCCGGGGCTACATTACCATGGGCCCGGTATGCCGGTTATACTTTTTACAGTGCTAAGCCTTTTATAGCAGCAAATATTTTTAATCCGGCAACGCTTATTAACACCACAGGAATTTATTGGGCTTATGTAAATACTGGTGCAGGATGTATAGATACTGTACCCATTTATGTGCTGCACCAAAATTGCCCCGACCTTGACGAAGACGATGATGGAATACCTGATTACGTAGAATTAAATAACCCTGTTGCATTACAGGATCATGACAGCGATGGAATTCCCAACTGGAATGATACCAGCTATCCGGGTTGGATTGACAACAATACTGACGGCCTGAATGATAATTTTGATCCCGGCGCCGATGCAGATAATGATGGCATAGTAAACTTTATGGACCCCAGCTGGCCTGCTTTTGCCGATACAGATGCAGATGGCATTAACGACAATTTTGATAAAGATAAAGATGGTATTCCTAATTACCTTGATCGGGACAGTGATAACGATGGTATTGCCGATGTAGTGGAAAGTTTTGGAGCGGATACAAATGGAGACGGAAGAATTGATAATTATACAGATACCGATTCGGATGGGTTTTCGCAAAATGTAGATGGCGCTGTGGGTGTTACCGGATCGGGTAACGGATTGGGTGCAATTGATATTGATGGAGATGGCATACCCAATTATCTTGATTTAGACAGTGATAATGACGGCATACCCGACCTGGTAGAAGTGTATGGCTCCGATGCAAATAATGATGGAAGGCTGGATAGTTTTACTGATATTGACCTTGATGGCTATGCAGACGCAGTTGATGGCGACGTAGGTAATGATGGTATTGCAGAAAACAGCGCTAATTCGTTATTATTAACTGGCCCCGATATAACAGGCGATGGCCGTGCCGATAGTTATCCAAATAAAAATTTAGACAGGGATTTTAGGCCCAACGCTTATGATGTTGATGCTGACGGTGATGGTATAGTTGATGTTATTGAGGCAGGTTTACCTGATGCAAACCTTAATGGAATAGTGGATGGGGCAATAAACGCTGATGGCTGGTCTGCCACAGTAGCGGCAATGCCTGCACTAAATTTAAGAAATACTGATGCCGCAGGTAATGTTGATTATTTAGATATTGATGCTGATGACGATGGCATTCCGGATAACATTGAAGGTATGTCAACGTTGGGGTATATACGCCCAATATCACTTACTGATACGGACGGAGATGGCTTAATAAATCATTATGATAATGTTGCAGGCTTTGGCGGCTCAGGAATATTTGTGTATGACCACGACGGAGATTTAATACCAGATTACAGGGATTTAGATACCGATGGAGATGGGCAGCCCGACATTATTGAGGGAAATGATTTTAACCTCAATGGGCTTATGGATGATATTGTAACACTAACAGGTTTGGATACAGACGGAGACGGTTTAGATAATCGTTTTGATTCGCTAAATTCAGTTACCAATCTTAAAGGTACATCTTACATGATGGGTACCGGAGGTACAATTACCGGAGACCCTGCACCGGGTACCAGAGCAACAGTGCAAAAACGAGTGCCTGCTCAATCTGACCGTGACTGGCGCTTTGTTGGGGTGGTGCTTCCGGTAGAGTTTATAAAGTTTACCGGCTTATTGCAAAACAACAAAGTGTTACTCAGCTGGACAATTATTGCCGCAAAAGAAATAGATCATTTTGAAATTGAAAGGAGTGTGGATATTAACAGTTACATCAAAACCGGGGCAGTATGGGATGTTGTAAAATTAAACGAGCTGCAAAGTTTTACATTCAGCGATGATATCAGTAACGTTAATAATGAAATTATTTATTACCGGCTTAAAGTAGTTGGTAAAGGTGGAGAAATAAAATACAGCAGCATATTGGGTGTAAAAAGGCCATTGATAAAAAATGCCATCACCATTGTGCCAAACCCTGCAAGGTATTATATTAATGTAAATTTAACTGTGCCCGAAAGTGCGCAGGCGCAGTTTACATTTATTGATAAAGCTGGCAGAAAAGTTTTTTCGAGAAAAGAAAATTTAACAAAAGGCAGTAATACTATTCATTTAAACATTGATAACCTGGCCGAAGGGGTGTATGGATTAATTATTGAAACGCCTGCTGAAAAATATGTAAAACAGTTTATCATTATACGGTAACCGGTATTAAAGATTTTAAAAAATTGCAAGGTTTGTTAGTAAAGGCCTTGCAATTTTTTTATATTAATCCTCAGTAATTTTTTCATCTACAGCACGGGCAACCATAACGGCACTTATTTTTTTAAGTGGATTTTTATATTGAGTTTCATATTCTTTTCTGCTGTTAATAATATCAACACATTTAAAAATTGCTTCTCTAAAAGAAGCTTCGTCGGCCTTGCCTTTACCGGCTATATCAAATGCCACACCATGGTCGGGTGAGGTGCGTACTGCTTTTAATCCGGCTGTAAAATTTACGCCTTCGCCAATAGCCAACGATTTAAAAGGTATCAATCCCTGGTCGTGGTACATGGCCAGTACGCCATCAAATTTTTCATAATGGCCTCTGGCAAAAAAAGCGTCGGCGGGGTAAGGGCCAAAACAAAAAATATCTTTTTGTTTAGCATCTTTTATGGCAGGTTTTAAAATTTCTTCATCTTCTTTACCAATTAATCCTTCATCACCCGCATGCGGATTTAAACCCAATACTGCAATTTTTGGTTTAGTAATGCCAAAATCCTTTTTTAAAGAAGCGTTTATTATTTGCAGTTTACTTAAAATGTTTTCCCTGGTAATATGCTGTGCAATATCTTTTACCGCTACATGCTCAGTAAGTAAAGCCACTTTAATATTTTCAGCAACCATAAACATGGCAACATCCGGTACACCAAATAAATTTTTTAAGTAGGGGGTATGGCCTGTAAAATTAAATTGATCGCTTTGAGTATTTTTTTTGTGAACGGGCGCTGTAACTAATCCATCTATTTTGCCTTCTTTTAATGCTAAGGCTGCAGTAAGTAAACTTTTTACAGCGTAACTGCCACCGGTATCGTTTAAAGTTCCTGGTGTAATGCTCACTTCTTCTTCCCAACAGCTAAAAAGGTTTACCTGTTTATGGTTTATCCGGCTAAAATCTTTTATACTTATAAAATTGATATTGATTTCCGGAACACTTTTCCGGTAAAAATTGATTACTTTATTATTGGCAAAAATTATGGGGGTACAGGTATCCAGTATCCTGTTGTCGCCAAGGGTTTTTATAATAACTTCTAAACCTATCCCGTTTAAGTCGCCACAGCTTATGCCAATTACAGGTTTATTTTCTACAGTAGCACTCATATTTAAAAAGTATTTAACCGTAAAAATACAATTTCTGCATTTAAATTATTAAGAAGGATTAAAGAACATCTTTTTATAAAGCTGTTAGCTGGCCAATTAGGCAGCGCTGCTGTATAATAACAAAGCAGCCCATGGGCTGCCAGTTATTATACTAATCTATTTTTTTAATTTATTGCTTTAATAATTTGATAGCTCTGGGTGCTGCTCCGGGTGCAGCAGTGGTAACATTGTACGCACCGCTGGTAAGATTTTGTGTATTCAGGGATATTTTATTTATACCCGGTAATAATTGTGCCGTTTGTTTACCAATAATTCTTCCTGAAAAATCAATGATGCTGATGCTGATCTGTATTTTTTCGCCGGCATTAATTTTTAGTATGGCGTTTTCTTTTACAATAGGGTTGGGGCTGATGCTTACAATTTGGAAACCTTTGGTTTTTAATAAAAACGAGATTACGTTACTGTAATAAAATTTACCATCAGTATCAGTTATCTTAATGCGGTAATAATTAATACCACTTAAAGGTTTTTTATCCGCTGCATCAAATGGCTGGGTGCATCTTAACTGATCGGCAGATAAAGAAGATAAAGGAATAAAATTTACCCCATCTGCACTTCGTTGTATTTCAAAAATAACCTTAGCCGATGTGCAATTAACTTTCCAGTTTAACAGGTGTTTATTTTCTGCCTGTGTTCCTTTAAAGTATTCTAAGCTAATAGGTAAAACTGCAGCTACCGCACTGGTAACATAAAAGCCAGAAAACCCGGTAACAGGTACTGTTACTTGCCACCAGTTACGGGTTGCATTCCACACCACAGTAAAACCGCTGGTAGCCGTTGTAAAGTCTTGAGATGAGCCAGTGTAATTATTGGGTGCTGTACCAGTACCATGAAATTGCCTTAATACCAAGTTGCTAATGCCCGTGGCATCTGCCGGACCGGTTGGTAAAAACCTACGGCCGCTGTCTGCAGCTTTTATATTGTAATTATTAAAATCACTTTGCAAATAATATAAAGTAATGTTTGCAGTAGATGTGGCAGGGCTTATAATGGGTTCAATATCGTACCTTCTGGCAACATACAATGTAGATGTGCCTCTTTTTGTAGCGCCGGTATCTAACTTAATACAGGTATTAATAGAGTTAGAAACCGGGGATGCTCCGGCTGGTATAACAGCAGCAATTATATTGCAATTGCCATCCCGGTAATTTGTGCCCGACGGTGAAACTGTTATATTCTGACAAATTTGTGCACCGCCTGCGGTGGCCGCCAAAGTATAAGAAGCCGGATTAACTGTAACAGTAACAGTGGTATTACCTGTTTGGCTGTTGCCGGTATTTAAAGCACTTACTGTGTAAACGGTGGTGTTAGCAGGTGTGGCAATTACTGTTGCACCGGTTGTGGTATTCAATCCGGTGGCAGGGCTCCAGGAATAGGTAATATTATCCGGTGTAAACCTGTAACTGTTTGTAAAGCCAGTTGCCGTCCAGTCGGCGGTGTTATTGCGGCCTGCAACAGTTGTAGCAATTGTACCGTTTGCATTTTCTACACCCTGCGCTTTTGGATTAGCAGTACTGTTATTAAGGCAACTTTCTGTATGTATTTCAATTTGGTTAGAAGTTTCTTTAAGTATAATTTGAAAAGTTGCGGTACCCCCGCCTTTTGTTGACAGAAACTTTACGGTATTATAACTTATAACAAATATGCGGTTGGGTGCAGTACCATCTTCAAAATATTCTAAGGTACCACCAGTTGCGGTAGATAAATCCAAATCGGCTGTAATGCCATGGATGGCATCATCGGGTGCACCGGCACGGGGTAAGGCAAATCCAAAACCACTGGTAGCAGCATTGGTATTACCCAGGCCAACCCATCCGTTTGAAGACACGTTTACTGAATTATATACATTTCCAAAATAACGAAAATTAAAAGGCAGGGTGATATTGTCCCAACGGCAATCATTTAAATTGATACCCGATGATCTGGGTGTTACTGCTACGCCTGCATCGGCAAGTATATTTATTCCGGCATCGGGAATTAAACTGGTAGGGATGGTACTAATTGTATAAGCCACCGGAACAGCACTGGCAGTTATTGAAATAGAGTTACCGTCGCAAACATTGGCGGTGGCACTGGCCGGATTTGTTGTAACGGTTAACTGGGAAAAAGAAGTTGCAGTAATACATATAGCTGCAGCAAGCAGGTAAAGGTTTTTCATGGTTAGGATTTTATATATCTGGCTTAAACGTAACACCTCATAAAAATATTGCTACATTTTTTTTATAATTTTTTAGAACCAAAGTATCCAACATCTCGTTAGTTTTTTAAAAAGAAAAATCTATAATATATTTTCAGATAATATGTAGTAAAAAAATGACAATGAATGTAATAGTGAACACAATTAATTCATTTTCTTTACGTTTAAAGTAATATCTAATATCCAAAAAAACCAGTAAACCTTATCCAATGAAATTGAAATTCTACTTATTTACAGTAGCATTACTGCTTATACAAACTATTTTCGCTCAAGATAGCGACACTAATTTTTTCTATCACCAAAGAGGATTTTTTCCCACCACTCCATCAGGTAACACAGCTATTAACGGGCTTACCAGTACCAGTGGTACAGGCGCTAACATTAATGTAAAAGCAAATAAAATATGGTGGCGCATCAGTCCCGATTCGGCCTTATATATAAAAGGTAATGTGCAAACCAATTTTTTAACTACTCAAAATGCTGTTAGCAGTATATCCTTCGATCTTAACAGTGTTTTCATTGTAGATTCTGTAAGGTTCAGAGGAGCAAGACTGGCCGCAGGCAATATTACCCGTAGCGGGCACATTTTAAATATTGCACTTGGAGCTACACTGGCTTCCAACGTATATGATTCTATAAGGGTTTATTATAGAGGCATTCCGCCTCTTCCACCAACAGGCAGCGGCCCGCAAGGGTTTAAAAAACAAGCTACTGCTGTTGGCGCTTTAAATTATATGTTATCAGTGGCTGAATCTTATGAAGACAGAGACTGGTGGCCGTGCAAAGCAGATATGGAAGATAAAATTGATACCCTTGAAATGAAAATTAACGTACCCTGGGCTTCACCAACCGCAGTTGATACTTTTTGGGCAGTAGGTAATGGTATATTAATTGATTCGGCCATCAGCGGTACCAGCAGAACTTTTACTTACCGTTCAACTTATCCTATAGCTACTTACCTGGTAGGTGTTTCGGTAGGAAGGTATAATCATTATTATCGTAAGGTAAACGTTAATGGTACCACTGTACCGGTAGTTTATAATTTATTGGCGGGTAACACTGCTGCAACTTATACTAGCTATGTTACTGCACTTGATAAAATGAATACCGTAATTGTTGCTTTTAGCCAAAAATTTGGAGATTATCCGTTTAAAAAAGAAAAGCATGGGTATTACGACGGGATAACCGGGGCCGGAGGTATTGAACATCAAACCAATTCCTGTATTCGCACAGCTTCTTTAACCAATTTGCAAACACTCGCTCACGAATTAATGCACCAGTGGTTTGGCGACAATGTAACCTTTGCTACCTGGAACGATCTTTGGCTGGCAGAAGGTTTTGCAAGGCATAGCGAATCGCTGGTAGCCGAACTTGTACCATCGCTCGGTCTTAACCCATTCACCATAAGAAACGCCACTAAAACAGCGGCTCTTGGGCTAAACGCACAAAGTGCCTGGATACCGAACAGTAATTCATCTACTTCAGCTTTAATTTGGGGAACAAATTATGGTAGTACTGTGTACAGCCGTGGAGGTATGATAGCCTCGATGTTAAGGGCAATGAGCGGCGATACAAAATATTTTCAGGCATTAACCAATTATCAAACTAACCGTGCAGGAAGCACTGCAAATACAGATACTTTAAAAAACTACTTTAATGAACAATTAGGTGTTGATATTTCTGCGTTTTTTGATGATTATGTTGGCGGATCCGGAACAGGTACAATAAAAGGTGGTATTGGCAACCCTGTTAATACTGTATTCTGGAATACCCCGGCGCCCAATAAATTAATTATGCGGATGGGCACTCAAACCAAAAGTGCAGGCAGCAATGTAAGTTATTTTCAGGGCCCGGTAGTGGTACACGCTACCAATGCCGCAACTGGCTGGACAAAGGATACTACTATTGTATTTTACGATGGTGAGGGACTGTTATCAAAAGCGGGTAACGGTATTACCTTAGGCACTTCAGATATTGTTTCTTACGATCTGTCATTTACCCCAACCAATCTTTTTTATGACGACAGTGCCAGGACAATGTCTACAGGTTCTACCAGCAAATTAACTACACTGGGTGTAAAAATTGTAAGTTTTACTGCTCAAAAGCAGCCTGGTTCAAATTCCATTAATCTAACTGTTATTAGAGATGGCTTTATCGAAAAAGTTATCTTATTAAAAAGTACAGATGGTATACACTTTACTGCCATAGGCAACATGACAGAAAACAGTAACAGCATACAGGATGGTAACTACGCATACACCGATGCTGCTACCCCTGGCATAACTGTATATTACCAGGCTAAAATAATTTCAAGAAATGATGCAGACCTTACCCAGGTGGTAAAAATTAATGCTGAAATAATACATGCAGTAAATATCACACCAAATCCTGCAGCAAAATTTGTTACCATTAATTTTATCAATAGCAATAGGGAAAAAATTTATGTAAAACTTATTAATGCAGATGGACAGGTGGTGCTGCAAACAAGTACCGTTAATAATAAAATAAAAATTGATGCAGGTCACTTGTCTACGGGCATGTATACCGTACAATTGTTGCAAAATGAAGAAGTGCTGGAAACAAAAAAAGTAATGATACAACGATAAAATTTGTTGTATTAAAAACCTATATCTTATTAAAACTACTCCGATGAAAACAATTTTATTTTCTTTTATTACAATTATGCTTTGCATGGTTACCAAAGATGCGTTGGCCCAGCCCGCAACTTTTGGTTTGCCCGTAAGTATTGGAAGAAATAATTGCGGAGGGACAGGGTTTAGAGATTCCGTTTATTATTTTAATTATGTAAACTCTACTTTGACTAATGCCACCACACCCAGGGCATGTTTTCCGGCATTAACACCAAAGGTTTTTAAAGCAACATCGTCAGGTATTTCTTTTAATCCAAAAGATCAAATGTATTATTACCAACAGGTAGATTTTAGCGTACCGGGATGGAGGACTTATATATGGAGGTGGAGCCCTACTGCCTGCCCAACTGTGCCACTTGATACTTTAAGAACTTTTACAGGAGCAGTAATTGGAATTACTTTTGACGCAAACGGAATTGCATGGCAAATGGATTTTTCCGCAACAATTAATCCGGCAACTGGCTCACTAAATGCTTATTTAAGATCGGTAGATTTTGCTACCGGCTCAATTGGCATACAGGATACGATGGATTTAACTGGTGGTGCAAAAATTTATAATGCAGGTTCCGGCGATATTACCATGATGCCATCGGGGCAAATGTATTATGTTATCAATAATAAATTATTTACACCGGATTATGGTAGTTACGGAGGCTCAACACGCCATATTACCTGTACCTATATTGATACCATTAAAAGGCCAACGGGGTCAGCCAACCTGGTAGGATTGGCTTTTGCCGATGGTGATATTGTTGCCAGTTATTCCACAGGATGTTTTTACAGTAAAATAAACCCAATAACCGGAGATACCGGAAGAGTAACCTATACCTATCCAGTTGGTAAAGGAATTTATTCGGTAGATATGACGCAGATTAACTCAGGCGTGGGTGCTTCAAAAAAATTAGTATCTGTAACTTCTACCGGTACCGCAAATCAATACGATGTGGTATATGATGTTTATACCCGTAATTATGGCAATACGCCTATAAGTAATGTGCAGGTAACTGATAACGTGGCCACCATAAATGGCCTGGCCAATGTATCCAATGTAACGGCTACACTTACCAGTAACCCGGCAGGTGTTACCTTAAACCCGCTGTATAATGGAACTACTGTTTTAAATTTGTTATCTCCTTTACAAAATTTGCCCTGTTTCCCGGTAGCTAATAACAACTTTACTATCCGCATTTCGTGCAGGCTTTCTAATATTTTAAGTGGTGTAGTTTATAATAACAGTGCTGTGGCATCAGCCACAGGTTTTAATGGCGCAGCACTTAGGGATTCTTCTACTAACGGCCAAAATCCTGATCTCAATCAAAATGATAAAACAGATGATGCAGGAGAAGGACAGCCTACACCTTTTGTAATAATACTAACGCCTACAACACCTCCTTGCGCAGTATTAAGCCAGGTTTTGTATAACCAGGATTTTGGAACAGGTAATGGTATGGTTGCCACGTTACCACCAACTCCAAGTGCAAGTTCGGGATATACGGGTTCTACAACCGTACCGCTTGCTGTAAATAATTTTGCAGTTTCATTAGGTGCCCAAATTCCTGACCCCAGTAACTTTGTTACTTTGTTTGATCATACAGTTGATGCTAACGGCAGGATGATGGTGGTAAATGCTGATGCTGCATCTAGAATAATTTACGCAGATACATTGCCGGTTTCTTGTCCCGGTCAGCAATATTCTTTATCCTTCTGGGCAGCTTTTATAGGTAACAATTCCTATAAAACAGTATGTGATGGTTTTGGCGGATTTAAATATCCGATGATAAGAGCACGGATCAGGGATCGAGCTACCGGACTTATAATAACTCAATTTACTACAGATACTATTAAGCTTACCAGCTGGCAACAATTGGGTATGAAGTGGGTAATGCCAGCCGGTTACAGTAATGTAATTATGGAATTACTAAATGCAGGTCCGGGTGGATGTGGTAACGATTTTGCATTAGACGATATTCAATATGGAGTTTGTGACCCTACACCGTTTGTAAGTTTAAGTGCGCCAGCAGGCTGTATAGGTTCCTCATTAACTTTTTCCG
Source organism: Ferruginibacter sp. (assembly GCA_043756235.1). GTDB lineage: Bacteria > Bacteroidota > Bacteroidia > Chitinophagales > Chitinophagaceae > Ferruginibacter. The sequence goes on from JAYURK010000063.1 coordinate 24,526, forward strand.
GTGTACTGTCCGACCCGGCAGTAATACCCGGTACAAAAGATTACCAATGGCAATCTTCCCCGGCACCGGGTACAGGCCCATGGACAAATATTGGTGGGGCAACAGCAGTTGACTATACGCTTAGCCCTGTTAATCCAGCTGATACTGGTAAATTTTATCGGGTAATAATAGCAGCTCAGGGTAATATAGGTACACCCGGCTGCCAATATATTTCTCCTGGTGCAAAATTAGATGGCAAGGCTCCATCTTCAGCAGCTGTTAGCGCTACAAAAAATAAAAATAATATTTGCCCGGGTATATCGGTAACGCTTACCCAAACAGGGGGTGCTTTAGGTACTGGTGCCAGCTGGAAATGGTATACCGGCAGCCCCGGTGGTACACTTGCAGGCACTGGTAGTACTTTAAATGTAACCCCCGCAGTTACCACTACTTATTATGTAAGGGCCGAAGGAGATTGTAATACCACAACCGACCAGCAGGTTACCGTATTTATATCCTGCGATATTGATAAAGATAAAGATGGTATCCCTGATTTTGTGGAAAGTAATATGGCAGCATCTTTTGCAGATGGCAATAGTAACGGGGTAATTAATGCTTACGATCCGGCTTTTGCAGGATATGTAGATATCAACAACGATTTTATTAACGATAATTTTCAGGCAGATGGCGATTCGGATAATGATGGTATTCCCAATTTTTCGGATCCTACTTTTCCCGGACGTGTAGATACTAACGTCGATGGCGTTGATGACAGGTTTGATACTGATTTGGACAGCAGAATAAATATGCTGGACCTGGATAGTGATAATGACGGTATTGCTGATGTAGTAGAAGCTTATGGTGTAGATACTGATGGCGACGGTAGGATTGACAGTTTTAATGATACTGATGGAGACGGGCTTACACAAAACGTTGACATAAACAATACCGGGGCCAATAATACAGGTACAGGTTTAGGATTACCCAATTTGGATGGAGATGCTGTCCCAAATTTTCTTGATCTTGATAGTGATAATGATGGTATACCCGATGTGGTGGAAGCTGCCGGACCCGATGCAAACAATAATGGAATTATTGATGGCTTTACAGATGCGAATACAGATGGTATGCACGACAGTTATATTAACGGTACCGCTTTATTAACCACCGGAGCTGATGGCAATAGTGATGGAAAAGCAGACAGTTATCCTGACAAAAATAAGGATCGTGATTTTCGCCCTAATGCCTACGATATTGACAGCGATGCGGATGGAATACTGGATGTAATTGAAGCAGGTTTGCCTGATGTTGCCGCACCTTTTGGTATTGTAGATGGTGTAATTGGGGCCAATGGCTGGTCAGGTACTATCTCCTCTATGCCGGCACTAAATTTAAGGGTTACCGATGCAGATCCTTATCCTGATTATTTAGATATTGATGCAGATAATGATGGTATACCAGATAATATTGAAGGTCTTTCTACTGTTGGTTACAAATTACCCGGCCTGGCCGATACGGATGGCGATGGCCTTGTTGATACTTATGAAACCGCTTCTTCTATGGCCGTATTTGGTGGTGCAGGAAATGGTTTCTACGATCATGATGGAGATGGAATACAAGACTACAGGGATTTGGATACTGATGCCGATAGCGTAGCTGATATATTTGAAGGAAACGATTTTAACCTTAATGGATTAACAGATGACTTAGTTACTTTAACAGGGTTAGATACAGATGACGATGGTTTGGATAATCGCTTTGATTCATTAAATTCTGTCACCAACATTAAAGGCACATCTTACATGATGGGAACTGGCGGCACATTAACTGGCGATGTTATCCCAGGCACACGTGCTACCGTACAAAAGAAAACTATGGCCCAAGCTGACAGAGACTGGCGTTCAGTAGGCGTTGTGCTTCCAATACAGTTCCTGGGCTTTAGTGGTGTACCGCAAAATACACAGGTGGCATTAACCTGGAGCATTATAACTCCTAAAGATGTGGATCGTTTTGAAATAGAACGCAGCATCGACAATAACACATATACAAAAGTAGGTGGGGTAAACGATGCGGTTAAACTTAACGAAAAGCAGGCCTTTGTATTTACCGATGATATAAGCGGCATTAGTAACGAAATTATTTATTACAGGCTAAAAGTAATTGGCAGGGCTGGCGAAATAAAATACAGTAATGTATTGGTTGTACGCCGCAGCCAAACTAAAACACCGGTAAGCATAATGCCTAACCCGGCAAACGATTATGTTTCGGTAAGGTTATTTATAGAAAAAGAAACAGAAATTACCATAAGGCTTATTGATAACCTGGGTAAAACTGTACTGCTGCAAAAACAAAAAACAACAAAGGGAATTAATATCCTGCAGTTAACAAACCTTGCAAAATACAGCGCTGGTGTATACACCGTACAGGTGCTGGTTAATGAGCAGATAGTAACACAAAAATTAATACTCAGCCGGTAATTTTTTTATCAATACAACTTATTATGCCCCTCTGGTAAAAAGAGGGGCATTTTTTATGCTACTTTTGTTTTAATGTACATACTAAAAAAATCACTGGGCCAGCATTTTTTAAAAGATGAAATTATAATTCAAAAAATAATTGATGTTGTAAAAAAAGAATCTTTTACCAATTTGCTGGAAGTTGGCCCCGGCGCTGGCGCTATCACTAAACATTTAATTAACCTGCCGGATGTAAACTTTAAAGCCGTAGAATTAGATGAGGAAAAAGTAGATTACCTGCTTCAAAAATATCCTTTGTTAAAAGATAAAATAATTCATAAAAGTTTTTTAGATATTGATCAACCCTTTGAGGAGCCATTTACAGTAATTGGAAACTTCCCTTACAACATATCCACTCAAATTCTTTTTAAAATTTTAGAATGGAAAGATGAAGTGCCCTGTGTAATTGGTATGTTTCAAAAAGAAGTGGCACAAAGAGCCGCAAGCGCAGCAGGCAGTAAAGTATATGGTGTATTAAGCGCATTGGTACAGGCTTATTATAATGTGGAATATTTATTTGATGTTAGCAACGATTGTTTTAACCCGCCACCAAAAGTACAAAGCGGGGTAATTAAGTTAAACAGAAGAGCAACACCTTTACAGGTTAAAAGCGACCGGGCATACTGGGTATTGGTAAAAACAGCTTTTAACCAGCGAAGAAAAACCCTGCGTAATGCTGTAAAAAGTTTATTTACTGCCGAAGAATTACAAAACGAAATTTTTAATAAACGTGCCGAAGCCTTAAGCATAGAAGATTTTGCCGCACTTACTTTTAAAATGAGCTGATTGAGAAATAAAACTGCATATTATTTTTCGCTGCCTTTTGCCAATTGCTTATTGCCAATTGCTTATTGCATTATACAAATTCTATTTTGCCAAATGCTTTTCTCCTGTTACACGCCACGGTATGTGTACAGCCCGGCAGCGCATAATGTACCCGTACTGGTAAAAAAAGGCGATAGTAAATTGGCTTTTAATTACTCTCTTAATTTAGCCGATAATACACAACAGCAAAATGTAGCGGTTACCGGCAAAGCCCGGGGCTACGATTTGCAGGCCGCATACGCACTTACTGATAATTGGGCGATACAGGTAAATAATTTTAACCGTACCGAAAGAAACGCTGGCGATTTTGATGCAGGGCAAAGAGACAGTGTGGTAATTAATTATAAAAGAAAACTAACAGAAATTGGTGCAGGCTATTATAAGCCATTAAATGATAATAAGCGGGCAATATTTCAAATTTTTGGAGGGGTTGGTTTTGGTAAGTTTAGTTTTACTGATGTGGGGCGTAACCGGAATAATGTTTTTCATAACCTTTACCACAGTATGAGTGTAACAAAATTATTTATTCAACCTGCTTTTATGGTAAGAGGCAAAAAAAATTTTGCGGCATCATTTTCTTCACGCCACAGCCTTATTTATTTTAAAAAAATTAAAACCGATTATACCGCAACCGAATTAAATAATTACCGGTTAGACAGCCTTGCGGTAAGCCCAAGACTTTTTTGGGAACCCAGCATGGTATATAATTTTGGATTTAAAAAATTACCCGGCCTGCAGTTGGAATTTCAAACAGGGTTTGCGTTTTTAATCAGCCGCCGTTTTGCCGATGCCCGATTTTTTAATTTTAGCGGCGGCTTAGTGTTGGACCTGCCCAAACTTTTTGTTATTAAAAAACGTTACCCAAAAAACTAACAACTGTTATTTTTGTAACCTCATTTGTAGGTAAATTTGCAGCCCCCTCTATCTCCCCCAAAAGGGGAGGAAATGGAGAGGCTAAAAGCGAAAATCGGCAAAATACATTTTAACACATAATAGCGTAACAGAACCTGTTTTTAAAATAAATAATAACATCCTTAAAAAAATCTTCTTTATTTCCCTTCCCTCGGGGGAGGATAGGAGGGGCTAAATTATATGAGTCTTACATTAAAAAATAAAGTTAGAATTGTAACCGCCGCCAGTTTATTTGATGGCCATGATGCTGCCATAAATATTATGCGACGTATTATGCAGGCAAAAGGTGCCGAAATTATTCACCTGGGCCACAACAGAAGTGTGTTGGAAATTGTGGAGTGCGCCATTGAAGAAGATGTGCAGGGCATTGCCATTACCAGTTACCAGGGCGGCCACGTAGAGTTTTTTAAATACATGAAAGATTTGTTGCAGCAAAATGGTTGCGGCCACATTAAAATTTTTGGTGGTGGTGGCGGCACTATTCTTCCAAGTGAAATTGAAGAATTACATAACTATGGTATTACAAAAATTTACAGCCCCGATGATGGCAGAAGAATGGGGTTAGAGGGAATGATTGAAGATGTAATTCTTTCCTGCGATTTTGAATTGAGTGGAAACGGCAATTATAAAAATACAATGACGCTTGGCGAAGTGAATGATGTAAGAAAAATTGCAAGAGAAATAACGAATGTGGAGAATGGAGTGCAGACGACAGACGATGGACAACAGACGACCGAGAAGACTATTCCGGTGTTAGGGATTACCGGAACTGGAGGTGCAGGGAAATCTTCTGTTACCGATGAAATTGTACGCCGTTTTTTAAATGGTTATACTGATAAAACTATTGCAGTAATTTCTGTTGACCCCAGCAAGAAAAAAACAGGCGGTGCTTTATTGGGCGATAGAATACGGATGAATGCTATCTCATCGCCACGGGCCTACATGCGAAGCCTTGCCACAAGAGAAAGCGAAAAAGCCTTAAGTAAATATGTACAGGAAGCTATTGATATTTGTAAAGCAGCCGGGTATGATTTTATTATTTTAGAAAGTGCCGGCGTTGGCCAAAGCGATGCAAGCATTTTAGATTACTGCGATGTTAGCATGTATGTGATGACGCCGGAATATGGTGCTGCATCGCAATTAGAAAAAATAAATATGCTGGATTATGCCGATGTGGTTTGCGTAAATAAATTTGATAAGGCCGGCGCATTGGATGCGCTGCATGATGTACGCAAACAATACAAACGCAACCATAGTTTATGGACGGCTAAAGATGAAGAGTTACCCATTGTTGGAACAATAGCCGCACAATTTAATGATGCCGGTGTAAACGAATTGTTTGAAAGACTGATGGAAAAAGTAGCCGAAAAATGCGGTGTAAAATTTCAGGGAGAAATTTTACATCATGCTCATCTGAAAGATACTGCCAGTCAATCAACAATTATTCCGCCTAAACGTGTACGTTATTTAGCAGAGATTGTAGAAACTATTACTGAGTATAATAAATGGGTAGATGAACAGGCGGCTATTGCAACTAAATTATACCAATTGGATGGCGTGCTAAAAATGATTGAAGATAAAAAATGAAAACCCCGGTAAAAAAATATAACCAATGGTTGGGTGAATTGAAAACTAATATTCATCAAAGCCGTTTACAAACTGCATTAAAGGTTAATACCGATATGCTGATATTGTATTGGTATATTGGTAAACAAATAATACAAAAAACCGAAGCCGAAGGATGGGGTGCAAAAATTATAGAACAACTGTCGGTTGATTTGCAAAAAGAGTTTCCTGATATGCAGGGTCTTTCGGTAAGAAGCCTTTTGTATATGAAACAATTTGCTGCCGTATATGTCGATTTACTAATTACGCAGCTGCCTGCTGCGATAATTAAAAAAAGTAATAAAAATCTAATTACGCAACGGCCCGTTGCGTTAATTAAAAAAAGTAATAAAAATGTAATTACGCAACGGCCCGTTGCGTTAATTAAAAAAGAATCAAAAAATCTAATTGTGCAACAGCCTGTTGCACAATTCAGCAATAAAATATATTATCTCTCTAATCCAGTACTGGTCAACATTCCATGGGGGCATCATGTTACTTTAATGGACAAAATAAAGGATAAAGAAGAACGCCTCTGGTACATTAATAAAACCATAGAAAATAACTGGAGCCGTACTGTATTGCAATATCAAATTGAAACTGATTTATACCAGCGCCAGCATAAAACAAAAAAAACCTCTAACTTTCATTTAACATTACCTAAGCCACAGGCCGATCTTGCCAATTCAATTTTAAAAGACCCTTATGTGTTCAGGTTTGCACAGATGGGAGAATTTGTAAACGAAAGAGAATTGGAGCAACAGCTTATTAAACACATTCAGGAATTTATTATGGAGCTGGGTGCAGGCTTTGCATTTGTGGGCAGGCAGGTAAAATTAATGACGGGTAAAAAAGAGCACTTTATTGATTTACTTTTTTATCATTTGTATTTACGCAGTTATGTGGTAATAGAATTAAAGATGGAAGAATTTGAAATGGCACATACAGGGCAAATGAACGGCTACTTAAATATGGTAAATAAACAACTGCGCCAGCAACACGATAATGCCTCGATAGGAATTATTTTATGCGGCGCAAAAGATAATGTGGAAGTTGATTATGCACTCACCAGTATCAGTCATCCTATTGGTGTAAGCGAATATACATTCAGTAAATTATTGCCTAAAAATTTAAAAGATAAACTGCCTTCTGCAAAACAATTGCAGGATGAGGTAAACCGCTTTCTTAAAAAAATTAAATCTGTAAAAAGAAAATAGCAACTTATTATATGCCAGTAAACGAACTGAAAAAAAAATACAGCGAACTAAAGGAACAACTGCACCCCGATGTTAAAAAACTGTTGGAGCAATGGGCCGCATTGCAAAAACAATACGAAGGAGATTTTTTTGAATTTGATGTAAGAGGAAAAAAAATAAAACAGGATTTAACGTACAAATCTTTAAGCGGTACCAAAATAAGTAAAGTGTATTTACCCAAATACAAAGACTGGGGCGACATTTTAAAATGGCAACTGCAGGAAAATGTACCGGGGGAGTTTCCATATACCGCCGGCGTATTTCCCTTAAAAAGAGAAGGCGAAGACCCAACAAGAATGTTTGCCGGCGAAGGTGGACCCGAAAGAACCAACCGCCGTTTTCATTATGTAAGTTTGGGGCAACCGGCAAAACGTTTATCAACCGCATTTGACAGTGTTACATTGTACGGCGAAGATCCAGACCATCGTCCGGATATTTATGGCAAAGTAGGTAACAGCGGTGTAAGTATTGCTACAGTTGATGATGCCAAAAAATTATACAGTGGCTTTGATTTATGCGATGCAAAAACTTCGGTAAGCATGACGATTAATGGCCCGGCTCCCATGCTGCTGGCTTTTTTTATGAATGCAGCGATAGATCAGCAATGCGAAAAATATATTATTGAAAATAATTTAAGAGAAGAAGTTAATAAACTGATAGAGAAAAAATACGATATCGAAAAATTACCCAAATACTTAGGAGTGAACGGTAAGCCCATAAGTCATACACAATTACCAAAAAATAAAAAGAGCTTTGATTCAGCAGACTCCCAAATCCCCCCTTCGGGGGGTGGGGGGGCTTTGCCTTCCGGTAACGACGGCCTTGGCCTTCGTTTATTAGGTTTAAGCGGACAAGATGTTTTGCCTGCGGATGTGTACGAAAAAATAAAAGCAACAGCATTAGCAACAGTAAGGGGAACAGTGCAGGCAGATATTTTAAAAGAAGATCAGGCGCAAAACACCTGTATATTTTCTACTGAGTTTGCCTTAAAATTAATGGGTGATGTGCAGGAATATTTTATCACCAACAAAGTACAAAATTTTTACAGCGTAAGTATCAGTGGTTATCATATTGCAGAGGCAGGTGCAAACCCTATTACGCAATTAGCATTCACTTTATCTAATGGTTTTACTTATGTAGAATATTATTTAAGCCGTGGGATGAACATCGATGATTTTGCCCCTAACTTATCTTTTTTCTTTAGCAATGGCATGGATCCGGAGTATAGTGTGATAGGAAGAGTAGCCAGAAAAATTTGGGCAAAGGCAATGAAATATAAATACAAAGCCAACGACCGCAGTCAAAAATTAAAATACCATATACAAACCAGCGGCAGAAGTTTGCATGCGCAGGAAATTGATTTTAATGATATCCGTACAACACTGCAGGCATTGTATGCCATTTACGATAATTGCAACAGTTTACATACTAACGCCTACGATGAGGCTATAACCACACCCACCGAAGAAAGTGTACGGCGTGCCATGGCCATTCAATTAATTATTAACCGGGAGCTGGGCACAGCAAAAAACGAAAACCCCAACCAGGGTGCTTTTTTAATTGAAGAATTAACCGATTTGGTAGAAGCCGCAGTACTGGAAGAATTTAACCGCATTACCGAACGTGGCGGCGTTTTGGGTGCCATGGAAAGAATGTACCAGCGCAACAAAATACAGGAAGAAAGTTTGTATTACGAAACGTTGAAACACACCGGCGAATATCCTATTGTTGGCGTAAATACTTTTTTAAATAAAAATGGCAGCCCCACTATTTTACCAACCGAAGTAATACGCAGTACAACTGAAGAAAAAGAATTTCAAATAGCAACGCTGCAATCTTTTAAAGAAATACATAAAGATAAAAGTGCCGGAATGCTGCAACGTTTGCAACAGGTGGCGGTTAATAATGGTAATTTATTTGCCGAGTTAATGGAAACCGTTAAGTATTGCAGCCTGGGGCAAATTACCAATGCATTATATTCAGTTGGTGGGCAATACCGCAGAAATATGTAAATTATAAATTAAAAAAATCGGAGCCTTGTTAAAATTAAATCATGTGCATCATATCGCAATAATTTGTAAAAATTATGAAGCATCCAAAAACTTTTACACCAAAGTATTGGGTTTTACAATTAAGCAGGAGGTATATCGTAAAGAAAGAGCATCTTACAAACTGGATTTATCTTTAAACGAAAAATATGTACTTGAATTATTTTCATTTCCAGATACACCGGCAAGGCCATCCAGGCCCGAAGCCGCAGGCTTGCGCCATATTGCATTTGAAGTAGATGATATTGATGCCACTGTTACAGAGTTACAAAAAAATAATGTAGCAGTGGAGCTAGTTCGAATTGATGAATTCACCAATAAAAAATTTACTTTTATTGCCGACCCTGATAATTTGCCCATAGAATTTTATGAAAAATGATTACAGTAGAAAATTATACTGATGGCTTCTTTCAATATTTTAACCGGCATATGCAGCCAAGTGAAATAACTAACAAGCTGCCGGAAATAATAATTGATCTCATTAAAAATTTTGAAGCCGGTGCAATTACCACCAATCATTATGATGAATTGGAATTAGTAGAACAGATTATACTTTAATTTTTGCTGCGTAATCTGCGAAATCAGCGGGCAATAATATATTTTGCAGCATGATTATTTTAGAAAATGAAATACTTAGTGTAAAAATTGCAACCAAAGGCGCCGAGCTGCAAAGCCTTTTTAATAAAAATACCGGCATAGAATATATGTGGAGTGGCGATGCAGCTTACTGGGGCAAACACAGCCCGGTATTGTTCCCCATTGTGGGTTCTTTAAAAAAGGATACTTATTATTTTAAAGACAAAGCATACCAATTACCCCGGCATGGTTTTGCACGAGATAAAAATTTTGCAGCAGAAAAAATAAGCAGTACCGAAGCCGTATTTACATTAACAGAAGATGAGCAAACGCTGAAACTGTATCCTTTTGCATTTACCTTAAAATTGCGGTACCAATTAAATGCAGCAGCCATTAGCTGCACTTACGAAGTATATAACAGTGGTAAACAAGATTTACTTTTTTCTGTAGGCGCACATCCGGCATTTGCTGTACCATTAACCAATGATACTGTTTACACCGATTACCATTTACAATTTAATGTTGCAGAAACATTGCAGCGGTGGAAATTGCAGGATGGATTAATATCTTCCGTTACCGAAGTTTTGCCTGTTGAAAATAAAACACTTTTATTACATGCCGAATTATTTTATCAGGATGCTGTTGTTTTAAAAAATATGCAAAGCAACAGCATTACATTAGGCTGCCACAAACACCAGCACGGGTTACATTTTAAATTTAATGATTTTCCTTTTTTTGGAATATGGGCTGCAAAAGATGCACCCTTTGTTTGTTTAGAGCCCTGGTGCGGTATTGCAGATGGAGTGAACCTTAACCAGCAGTTTAAAGATAAAGAAGGCATAAATATATTGCCTGCAAATGAACACTGGCAACGAAGCTGGAGTGTGGAATGTTTTTAAACAATTAACCATGGCTCCTCACAATAATCTCCCGCATTCAATAAAATATTTTCTATTTCGGCCCCGGTATTATTGTGGCTTACACTACGCAGCACATTATCGCAGTCTTATAAATCTACATGCCGTTTTAAAATATGCGGATAAACATTTAATAAGGGTATTGCATCGCTGTGCTTGTGTTGCGTTAGGCAAGCATGAGCAATGGTGGGTCATAACGTCAGGCATATATAATACCGGTACACGAATGAGCAGCTTTTATATTTTAAAACTGCCTCTATTTTTTATCAGGTAATGTACATAAATGATAAAAAGTAGCGTATTATCCACAACCATATGCTTTATTATTCTATAAAAAATAATACAGGCATTGTATAGCTTTGTTTTGTTGAATAAAGCAATAGTCCCGTTTAATAATCCACCTATCCTTACCGAAGACTCCCCATTTTCAACAGCCTGATGAAAACCCCGTTACAGGGGTTTTTTTTGTATGGTACAAAGCCTTGCTTTTGTAACTACAAAAAAGGTGTACCGCAATTTAACACCACCGCATTTTAAAATGATTATTAAATACCGGTAACCGTTTGGGGAATTTATGCAACAGCATGTTTTATTTTTTCTATCAAATTATTTTTTTGCACCACACTAAATAATGGTACAGTTTTAGTACAGGTATTTGCACACCCATTATTCAGGTAATCTTTTTTAAAAAAAATACCATGGCTAAATATTCCAAAGGAACAAAAAAGAAAGCAGAAGCGGTTAACAAAAAAATGGAGAAAGGAACAGTGCGTAATAGCAAATCTGCCCCAAAAGTTACTGCACCAAAAAAGGCCACAGCAAATGGCAGGGCAAAAACAACAAACAAAGGAGCAAAAGCTGCAGCAGTAAATAAAAACGCAGCAAAAAAAGCAGTTAGCAAAAAAGCGGCACCCCAAAAAGCTGTTAGTAAAAAAGCCTCATCCAAAAAAGCACCAATTAAAAAAAGCATAAGCAAAAAAACTGCGCCCAAAAAAGCGTTACCCAAAAAAGCGGCAGTTAATAAATCAACAACTGTAAATAAAAAAACGGCTAATAAAAAACAGGGCATAAAAAAGCCGACTAAAGAAAATACCAGTTTACCGTCCCCAACCGAATTATCGGAAGAACTTACTCAACAACCGCCGGGGCCTGACCAAATAATAAATCCGGTTAAAGAACCATCAGGCGATGCTTTAAAAGTGCCCGTTAAAATAGAAGATCCACTTACCAGCTTTGATAAACATGTTTATCAAAAGGCTACAACAAAAGGGGATCCGCACAGCAAACTGCATTTATCATCCGTAAACAAAAGCACTATACGTCCATCGGGCAAAAAACCTCTGTGGCGCAAATAAAAGCACAACTCCTCTATATATACAAGGTGCAGATTGGCGGACTGTTAACTAATACAGTATAACAGCAGGATTGGAAAAAAAAATTGGCCAAGTTAATTGGTCAATTTTTTTGTGCATGTTTACCGGTGTAGTGTAATAACTACAAAGTTTTACTGTGGGCTTCTACATTTGTTTAAAAAGCTGTCGGTACTTTTGCATTTACAAATTACAAAAGCATTCATAAAATAATACATCAAAAAACCAGCACAGCAACAAAGTACATTATCCCCGTTAAAAACTCACCTCTGGAATTTTAAAAACCATCCGAAACCCCTAAAAGGGGTTTTTGGTTTTAAGCCCTAATTCCTGTTCGTTTAAAATACGATTGATAAATATATGTAGCTGGTTTTCTACAAATTTTTACAGCATTATCTATAAATATAAATGCAGGCGCAGCTTAATTTTACAATAGTAATAGCACCAATCCAATATCTTTCAAAAAAACCACGGAATTGAATTATCCCATGAAAACTTAAATCAGTTCCTTTTGAAAACCCGGAAACGGGTTTTTTTTATGAGGGCAGGTGCCGTTGCTATTTATATTTTTGTAACCTGGCTCAAACTCTGCATTTTCATAATTCATTATAAAATGGCGGTGTGGTATATTTATACTGCAGGATAATTTATTTTTTTCTAAATTGTAACCGAATTCCTCAACAAATCACCCTGCTAAACTTTGTGCATGAATTTACTCCACATGAAATATTTAATTCATCCCACTTTTTTTGGTAATTATTACAATGGGGTTGATAAACGTGTTTTTAATGGTTATTCTTTTTTTGCCAGTATTTACACCAAATTAAAAGATACGCTTACTGCACCTGATAATACAGCAGGCCAAACGGGCAACCACACTATAAAAATTATAATAGCAGACGACGATAGTGACGACAGGCTATTGTTTACCGAAGCCATTTCAGAAATTAATACAACCATACAAATACAAAGTGTGGACGGTGGTTTGCAACTAATGCAAATGCTTACCGCCGCAGATGCAGCCCTGCCGGATATCATTTTTTTAGATTTAAACATGCCGGGCAAAAATGGTAAAGAATGCCTGAAAGAAATTAAAACTAATCACCGGCTAAAAAACGTACCGGTAATAATATATTCCACTTCGGCCAATACAAAGGATATAAACGATGCCCGTAACAGCGGGGCCAATTTATATATTCGCAAACCCAATACTTTTACGGGCTTAATTGAAGTTATTAATAAAGTATTTTCAATTAATCTGGAAGAATATACCAGTACACCTGCTAAAAATAATTTTGTATTGGGTATTGATACTGCTTAAATATTTTATTTAAATGCAAAATGCCAATAATTCTATAGTGCAACCGGGGGCAGCAGATAATCTTTGTTTAAATTACCTGCCGGGATATGCCGGCTTTTTAATAAAAAATTATTTAGAAGAATTTGTTGCACTTATCATTAAATTATCCAGAGAAGAAAAAGTGCCCCTGTTAAAATATTTTGCTGCCTTCAGCGACGCCGACTTATTTGCGTTGGCAAAAAAATCTAACAGCAATTTGTTATTGATGCTGGAGGCAAATACTTTACAGCAGTACATTGATAAAGCTACCGGGGAGTATATCAATAATCTAATGCCTGCCATTGTACGTGAAGATATTCTGGCAGAAGATATCACACTGATATCGCTGGTAAGAAGAAGGGCTTTCAGAAATTTTTTACACCTGTATGCGGCAGACCAGTTGCACTTTAACCATGTTATGGAAGATGTAGACCGCTTTACTGCTGCTACAGAAGTGGCCACATTTAATGCCTACATTAATATACAGCAGGAAAAAATAAAAAAAATAAATCAGCAGCTGGAAGCCCAGGCCGAACAATTGCTGGAAGCACAGCAGCTTGCTGGCATGGGTAGTTTTTTTTGGGATATTAAAGGAGGTGCCAACTCCAGCTATACACAAAGTGCCTTAAAAATTTTTGGATTAACCACTCCAACAGGCCTGCAGGCTTTTATGCAGGATGTACACCCCGCCGACAGGGAAAGATTAAAAGCCGCCATTGATAAAGCCTTTAATGAAGATGGTATTTTTGAATGTGAGTACAGTTATATAAAAGATGGTATTGAAAAAAGAATATGGAGCCGTGGCTTTATAAATTTTGAAAATGGTAAAGCCGTTAGCATGAAAGGCACCATAATGGATGTAACACAAAAATACAAACTGCTGCAAAGCCTGCAGCAAAGCCAGGAGTTATACCAGCAGGCACAGGCCCTTACCCATATTGGTAACTGGAGCTGGTGCATTGCAGATGATGAAGTATTATGGTCGGATGAAATGTACCGCATTTATGGGTTACCGCCACAATCCGAAAAAATAACCTTTGAGCGCTTTATGTCTTTTCTTACTGCGGCTGACAGGGAAAAAAGATCGCAGGAAATACAACAATCTTTACAAACGCACCAGGCCCAGGATTACTTTATAAAAATTACTGCTGCCGATGGCAAAATAAAAATGCTTAAAGGCAAAGGCGAAGTAATAACCGATGCATTTAACCAGCCCCAAAAATTAAATGGTACCTGCCAGGATGTTACCAAAGAATATTTACTGAATAAAGAGTTGCAGGAAAAAGAACAGAATTTTAAACAGCTCATCAACAATGCACCCGATGCAGTTATTGTTATAAATGCAGAAAGTATTATTACATTATGGAACCCCAAAACCGAAACCATTTTTGGATGGACAGCAGCCGAGGTTATAGATAAACCACTAACCGATACCATAATACCGGCAAGGTATAAAGCGGCACATGAGCAAGGCATGAAAAGATTTTTAGACACCGGCGAAGCACATATTTTAAACAAAACACTGGAGCTTACTGCCTGCGATAAAAATAAAAATGAATTTTACATTTCCCTCACCATATCGCAAACCACGCAGGCAGGGCAAACTGCTTTTATTGCATTTGTAAGAGATATCAGCGAGCAAAAAAATACCCAGCTGGAGCTGCAAAACAAAACAGATTTATTAGAGTATAAAAACCTGGAACTAAAAAGAATTAATGAAGAATTAGAATCATTTAATTTTGCCGCCAGCCACGATCTGCAGGAGCCCTTACGCAAAATTCATACGTACAGCAGCCGCATTTTAGATAAATCCAAACAACTTTTACCACCGCAGGTAGCCAGCGATTTTGATAAAATAATGACGGCTGCGGCAAGAATGCAAAATCTTATTCAGGACCTGTTGCAATTTTCGCAAAACACGTTGCAGGAGCAGCAGGCCGAACCGGTAAACCTTAATGCAATAATTGAAGAAGTAAAAAATTCTTTTTTAAGTGATATAGAAGAAAAGCAGGTACAACTGAACGTAGAGCAATTGCCGGTGGTAAAAGTTGCCGCCTTTCAATTTTTACAATTATTTATTAACCTGCTCAGCAATGCTATCAAGTACCAGCAACCCGGTGTATCGCCTGTAATAACCATCAGCTCAACTGTAATTAACAGCAGCAATATTAATTTTGCCGGCATTTTACCGGCAACAAATTATTTACGCATTAGTGTGGCCGATAATGGCATTGGTTTTGAACAGGAGTATGCCGAAAAAATTTTCGACCTGTTTACCCGCCTGCACAGCCGCCAAAAATACGAGGGCACCGGTATTGGCCTGGCCACCTGCAAAAAAATTGTACATAACCACCAGGGGTTTATAAATGCACAAAGCAGCCCCGGCAAGGGCGCTGCATTTTATATTTACCTTCCCCAAGATTGTATTGTGAGTTTATAACATAAAATTAAAATTGATTGTACGGGTTTATTTGGTAAAAATAATTATCAAATAATTACTACAGCACATTACCCTGTACCACTACAAAACCCAATGCCGCCCTGTATTACTTTTACATTGGTATTAAAAACATCCAATCCCTATCCAACCTGATAAAATCGTATCCTGAGAAAACAATTTTTAAAGAAGAATCAGATACCTGTGAAAAACCAAACGTTCCTTTAGAAAACCCGCTAGCGGGTTTTTTTATTTTCGGTGCACTGGTAATAATAAATATCAAATTATTACTACAATACTTTACCCTGCAGCACTACAAAAAACAATGCCACCCTGTATTACTTTTACATTGTTATTAAAAACATCCTATCCAAATCCAACCTGATAAAATCGTATCCTGAGAAAACATTTTTTAAAGAAGAAACAGATACCTGTGAAAAACCAAACGTTCCTTTAGAAAACCCGGTAACGGGTTTTTTTATTTTTGGTGTATTGGTAATAATAAATCAAATTATTACTGCAATACTTTACCATCTACAGCTACAAAAAACGGCTAATTAATATTTTGAGGTGCTGGTCTTAAACCCGAAGGGTTGCAATTATTATAGTAATGCAGTAAATTGTTTTACAAAACCCCGAAGGGGTGATATAACTAAACACAAAATCTATTTATCATGCCAGGAACGTTTTCTCAAATTTATATCCAGATTGTTTTTGCTGTAAAGGGCAGAGAGAACCTTATTGCAAATAGCTGGAAAACAGCATTGCATAAATATATTGCCGGAACGGTTAAAGGCAAAGGACAAAAACCAATAATTGTAAATGGAATGCCAGACCATATACATGCTTTTGTAGGATTGAAGCCTGCTATGGCGATTTCAGATTTAGTGAGGGATATTAAGAACAATGCGTCAAATTTTGTGAATGATCATCATTTTGTGAAAGGTAAATTTGCATGGCAGGAAAGTTATGGTGCATTCTCCTATTCACATTCTCATATCAGTAAGGTTTATGACTATATACTTAACCAGGAAAAACATCATCAAAAAAAAACTTTTAAGCAGGAGTACATTGATTTTCTTAAAAAATTTGAAATTGAATATGACGAAAAATATTTGTTTGAATGGTATGACTTATAAAGCGGGTCAGATTATATCACCCCTTCGGGGTTGAGGCATCTATTAATACTTTTGCTATAATACTTTCACCCCGTTGGGGTTATCCAGAATTGAA
The DNA here is from genome assembly GCA_043756235.1 of Ferruginibacter sp. Classification (GTDB taxonomy): domain Bacteria; phylum Bacteroidota; class Bacteroidia; order Chitinophagales; family Chitinophagaceae; genus Ferruginibacter. The sequence continues at coordinate 41,539 of JAYURK010000063.1, forward strand.
ACAGAAACTTATACTAACATCTCAAGCACCTCAAAATATTAATTAGCCCAAAAAACAATGCCGCCCTGTATTACTTTTACACTGTTATTAAAAACATCCAATCTAAATCCAACCTAATAAAATCGTATCCAATCCCTGAGAAAACAATTTTAAAAAAAGGAATCAGATACCTGTGAAAAACCAAACGTTCCTTTAGAAAACCCGGTAACGGGTTTTTTTATTTTTGGTGCACTGGTAATAAAGCCTGTCGCAGTAATACTACTGCAGTTTAAAATAAGTTGCTATAAAAAATAATAACAGCAGATATTATTTTTACATCATCATAATAAATACCCGGGCAACTGCTTTTTTAAAAGCAAATTTGGGTACCTTGTAAATTGATAAATGTATAACGAGAAAGATTCAACGAGTGTGAAAAACCAAAATTTTCCTTAAGAAACCCGGCAAACGGGTTTTTTTTATTTGGGGTATAAGGCATTACCAAAAATAATACAGCAGGTAAAAAAGGCAAACTGTACAAGTAAAATTGCAGCAGCTTTTGCAGGGCATAAAAAAAGGCAGCTTTTATATACAGCCTTTGCCCAAAAATAACCAGGCCTGTTAAAAAACAAATTGCTCCAGGTCGCTGTCTTTATACTGGTAGTTAAAAATGTTCAGCACTTTATCAGCCATTTTTTTACCCTGCTGGTACAGGTTTTTGTTGTTTTTTGCAGGGTTATTTACAGCAGTAATAGTTACGCCTGTTCCGGCTTTTTGTTTTTCGTTTTTAATTAATGGTTTTTGCATAAATGTATTTTAAAAAAAATATTATTATCTGTGTCGCAAATTTTGCTCACCGTTACTCACAATAGGTAAAATTCTCCACCCCAATTTTCTCAGGTAAACTTTACGCTGCGGCAAAACTTTGGGCTGGTGCAGCTGGTAAACCTGCCGGGGAATACCTGCCATAGTTTCAAAACAACCTGTTTCAGCAATTGCAGTATCCCGTTGCCCGTTAGTAGCTTCAAATGGCCGGTACTCCGTGTTATCGCTGTAAAGCCCCGCCTGTAAAGGTTCTGCAAATTGCTTGTTCATAACCGTGTTTTAATATAGTATCATAAAATTGTGCCAGTTTTATTTACGCAATAAAGCCCGGCATTGTTTGTAATAACGGAAATAAATGAAAAAGCTTGTGTTGGATGAGAAAGTAGGAGAGGGAATGTGGGAATAGTGGGGATAAGGGGGGAGGGATAAAAGGAGTTGTGATAAAGCAAATCAAAAAAGGCAATTCTTTGATTATTTTTTTGATATTTTAAACGCCAAAAATAATTTATACCCTTGTGTTGAATTAACTCAAAACCACTTTGTTAATAAATTATTTTGGCATTTATTTTATAAAATATTTTATAAAATATTAAATATGGATAACAAAATAATTTAAAAAATAGTTTGTTAAATATTTTGCCGTATTAAAATTCCCTGGTATGTTGCATTAAATACTTTGAAATGGCAAAATCAACTGCAAAAAAAGACCGGTTTAAAAATGTTGCTGGAAGGAGGGTACAAAAGGTATTGGATGATATTGATAGTTTATCCAAATGCGCCAACACAAGTACTTATGATTATACAGAAGAAGAGGTAAGGAAAATGTTGAGGGCAATTAATGAGAAGGTGAATTTATTAAAGGCAGCATTTAATAGTAGTAGCAAATCAGGTAAACAAACTTTTGAATTTTAAATAGCTAAACATGAGCAATAAGCCTAATTGGGAATTTGTATCTACAGGGGGTGGTAGAGATGATGGAATTAATAATGCAATGATTGAACAGTTTAGTGGCAATTATAATTATTCTTTAGCAAGAGAGGTAATTCAAAACTCAGTTGATGCAAAGCCAAAAGAAAATAATGAACCTGTTACTGTAGTATTTAACTTGGAAGAATTTAAACGAAAAGAGTTTCCTGGGCAGGATACATTATTAGAAGCATTAAATGCCGGAAAAAAATATTACAAAGATGATGCGAAAGCCCAAGAATTTTTAGCAAAAGCAATAAGCTGTCTTGAAAATGATGTAATTCCATTTTTAAAAATTTCTGATTTTAATACAACTGGTCTAAAGGGAATGGACGACGATAAAAAAGGTGGTTGGTATAATCTTGTTAAAGCCACAGGTTCCAGTCCAAAGCTCGAAGGCGGTGGTTCATTCGGAATAGGAAAGGGAGCTCCGTTTGCTGCCTCAAATCTCAGAGTTGTTTTTTACTCTACTCTAAAAGATGATGGCTTTACAAAATTTCAAGGCATTGCTGAACTTGTCAGCCATGAAGTTGATAAGGGTATTAAGAGGGGTGTAGGATCATACGGCTTTGGTCAAGGTTCGCTTGCTAATCCCAAAGATATTCCCGAAAATTTCCGGCGTAAAGGAAAAACTGGAACTGATATTTTTATTGCAGGCTATAAGAATGAGAAAGGATGGCAAAAGAGTTTAGTCCAATCGGTACTCAGAAATTTTTGGTATGCAATAAGTCAAAATGACCTTATTGTAAAAGTTGAAAGCCAAGTAATAAATAAAGATAATCTTGAAAAGCTATTAATTGACCATTTCGTCACAGAAAAATTTAAGGATGAAATTGAACCTAAAGGCAATCCATTGCAATATTATTTAGCATTTAAGAAAGGAAAAGAGTTTCAGGAAAAGCTAGCCACATTAGGGAATGTAAAATTTTATTTTTATCAAACAGAAGAGCATCTTAACCATGTAGCGATGATTCGTAATTCGCATATGGTTATTTATTCCAGGAGATTCAACTTCCCTGGAAATTATGCTGGTGTCTTTATATGTGATGACGAAAAAGGGAGTAAGGAGTTAAGGAAAATGGAACCACCTGCACATGACAAATGGATAACTGAACGAAACAAAGACAAAGGAGCGAAAGCGATGGAAGAAATTATTGTTTTTGTTCGAGAGTGCCTAGACCAAATGAAAATTACAAAATCCTCAGGTGTTCTTGATATCCCCGAACTCTACAAATATTTGCCTTACGACGATGGCGCAGATGCAGGAGAAGGAGAGGGTGTTTCCGCTTACACTGGTGAAGAAGCAGAAGAAGAGTCATCAAAGCAAATTCAGAAAAAAGAAATATTTGAAAAACCGGTGGTTATAAGTCCCTTTAAAGTTGCTGTTGTGAATACAACGAATGTTGACGGAAATAAAGTTGGAAAAAGAATAAAGAAGAAGAAAGTGGAACGAACTAAAACAAAAAGAAAATTTGATGAAGATGAATTTCAGTCTCGTTCCTTTCTTATCAGTCAATCAAAAGATTTATTGGAATATGTCGTCATACTAAAAGGTGGAATTACAGAGAAATGTCATGTGAAACTTATTGCTGTGGGTGAAGAAGGGTCGGAGAAATTAAAAATTACAAAGGTTGTCGACTCTACCGGATTCACTCCACATTTCTCTGGAAATACAATTCACAGCATTTATCTTGAAGAAGACAAGGAAATAAAAATGACCGTTTCAATTGAATCACCGTTTAAATACTCTCTTAAAATAGACGCTTATGCTTTATAACAACAGATTGTATCCTCATCCAGTCTTGGGAATTGGTGATGATGTTACAGGTTCAATTGAAGTTGAACTCAGGGTTTCATCTTCCGGAAAAGAAATTGAAATTATCCCCTTATTCAAAATTGTAAATGATGCATTGCAAAATTTGATAGAAAAAAAGCAAGCAATGTTTGTATCGCATCTTTACTGCCGGGGAACAATGTATAGAGATGTTTTCAAGTCAGAAAAAAATATCGATGATGAAATTAAAATTGTTTCTCATAAGCTTAATGGTGAAGTAGAAATTGATTTTTTTATCTGTGCTAACGAAAAGATCAGCAGTTACAATAGCAAGGAATTCAATACTGATTATAAAGGGTATTCATTTTCAGTTGACAAAGGTGATATTCTTGCATATGCAGGTAAAGGAAAATTCTTTGCGAACAAATCCCCTGAAGAATTAAAATCAATTTCTGCTCTAATGAATATCGATACAACCGGAGAAAGGGATCATCCTATGAAATTAGATTATTCTGGAGATAAAATTACTATACTTCTTTGCCAAAATGAATATGAGGGTTATCAGATTGTAAAAGGTAATTTAATCGCTGTAAATATTTTATTGAGTTGTGTTGTTTTACCTGCTTTGGTTGAAGCATTTCATTTCATCACATCACCTGAGGCTTCTGAATTTGCAGATAAAAGGTGGTATAAGTTTTTAAATGAGCATAAACAAAATTCTAAATATTCGACACCAATTGAAATGGGGCAAGGTGTTTTGCAACTTCCAAACAATAGGTCATTTGAAACAGTTATTCAACTAATAGATTAAAAAATGGAAACAAAAAACAAAACAGAACAGAAAGTATTTCAACAGAGTTACATTGATAAACTCTATCGTGATACAGTCTCAACAAATAATTTTGATAATTACAAAATAGATAAATTTCCTTTTGAAGAAAAATTTCCAAGGGGGAATACCGGAATTTTTATCAATGAAGATTTTGTTCTTGATGCAGGTAAAAGCGATTTGGAAAATAGCAAGTTAATTTATGAGGAATTAAAATCGCTTAACGAAACGCAGGCATCTGATGAACGCCTTTGGACCTTTCTTACGCATGTTACTTTTTGGAAGTACATGAGGGAAAGATGGCCAATGGAAAAACCTGCTGAAGGAAAGGAAATCGGAAGATTGAAAGACCGTTATTTTTTACGTAACATCAATATTGAATCACTCTCACGAAATGGAATTTCGAGACTATGGTGGTTTGCTCATCTTACGTATGATGATAAGAGAAGTAACCCCTATGAGCTTACAGAAGTTTTACTTAAAAGAGCTGATCTAAGTGTGGGAATTACTGAGAGAGCATTCGGAAGCAATAAAAATATTAGAATCGCTCTTCTGGAGTTTTTAAAAACGAATAGTGAAATATCTTCGAACGAGTATAAAACAAGAGAAATTTATAAGGCTCTAAATCTTGTTGGTGGTGTTAGAAATCTCCCATACTTAGAGATTGATGAATTAAAAGGTATTCTCGAAAGCGTTAAACTTTCTATTGCGTCTTAAAAATGAATTTTATAATTTCAGCAATTTGCTTAGCCAACATTGGAGGTACTGCATTTCCAACTTGATGAAATTGCTGTGTTCTTGGACCACAAAAAAAATAATTGTCAGGGAAAGTTTGAATCCTGGCAGCTTCCCTTACAGTTAAACTTCTACATTGCCCGGAGTCGGGATGTATAAAATAATGCCCATCTTTTGAAATGTGGCTGGTTACGGTTTTTGAAGGTTGTCCATATAATTGAACTCTAAACCGGTCAGCAAATTTTCCACCTTTTGCATTATGATGATAAGGCATTAATGAGGCTGGAAAATCTGATAACTTAGGTGATCGATCTTTTATTTTTGCAAAACAGGAAACAAAGAGATAGCGGTATAAATCCTTTCTTATATGGTTTCTGCTTTCGTGATTACATACAGCATTTAACTTGCTGTCTAAGTACCATGCTTTGTTATAATTAATATCTGCAGCATATTCTACATAAATACTCCCTTTATCTTTTTGTGGCACGGATAAAGTTTCAACTACTTTTTTCATCTTTTTCCATACTTCAGCATCAACCTGTTTTTCAATTTTTGTTTCAAGCAAATCTTCTATTGCTTTTTTCCAGTTCTGTTTACTGTCTGTTTCTTTTGATAAGCCACTTCTTATATTTGGTAAACCATTTAATACGTCTTCAACCGGAATTAAATTTTCAGCTTTTTCAAGTAACCCCGGAGTTGTTTCAATATCAGTTCGTATTCCAAGTAAAATTACCCGGTGCCTTGTTTGGGGTATTCCATATTCTTCTGAACGAATAATAAAATCCCGGGGATCGAATTGTACTTCGCCAAACATATTTTTTTCAGGTCTCTTTACCAAAGAATATATTTTGTACCTGATTTTGCTTCTTGCTATATTTTCTTCTCCTTCCAGTTTTTTGTATGATTCAACAGGGTTTTGTAAGTCATTTATGAGTTGCTTAAATATACCTTCATTGTCAACCTTGGATGAAAGGATACCCTTTACGTTTTCCATAATAAACACCGGAGGCTGATGAACGGCAAGTATTCTATAGTACTCTCTGTATAAATAAACTCTTGGGTCATTTTTATTTAACCCTGTAGCTTCCTGTCTTCTTGCACGACCTACTAATGAATATGCCTGGCAGGGTGGTCCACCAATCAACAGAAAATCTTTCTCGCCTTTCAGGCTTTCTTTAATTCTTTTATCAATCAAAGAATGATTATCAGCACTTCCTAATTCAAATTGCCAGGCTTCATGTTTTGCAATGGCTGCCTGTTGCGGATATTTCTGATAAAGTACTTCCGGATCCTGCTTTTCTGTTTTAAGAAAGTCGTAGTATTCAGTAGGGAGTTGTTTATGGGGGAATTGGCGTAAAAAACTTCTTAATGTAAGTGTCTTATGTGCAAATTCATCTTTTTCAATTGAAAGAGCAATTCTAAAATGTCGCTGATTTTTTTTGTCAACAACAGATGTAAATCCTTCGCCAAGGCCACCTGGCCCGGCAAACAAATCTATTATGGGAATTTGTTTTGTACTCAGCATTTCAGGAATCGTTTTTCTTAGTTTCTTTTCTTTTTCTTTTTAGGATTTTCAAACAGAGCTTCGTCTCCAAAGAATTCTTTGAAGCTTACATCAAGACCGTTTATAATCTTTTCAAGACTTTGAACAGAAACATTTCTCTTCCCATTTTCAACATGATTCATGAAAGTGCGGTCAAGCTCTCCTTTAAAAGCAACCGCTTCTTGTGTGAGTTCTTTTTCGGTGCGTATTTCCTTAATCCGCAATCCGATTTTGGTTTTGATATCCATAAAGCAATAGTACCTTATGTGACTTAAAGTACATTTGCCTTTAAGTCACGTTATGGTGTTGCATTAAACTTATCTTGTTGTAAATAATAATGCGGTATGTTTTAGAACACACCACTGCTTTGTGAAGAATAATATTTTATACAAGCTTTTTTAGGAGAGATAATAAAGTAGCTTCAACTTTAATTGGTTTAAGGTTACATTCCCAAATTTCTATCACCTTCCAGCCATCTTTTTTTAAAGCTTTAATGGCTTTAGCATCGTTGCCTTTATTGGTGTTTATTTTATCCGTCCACCATTGCGTACGTGTTTTGGGTACGGTAAAATATTTACAGTTGTTGTGGCCATGCCAAAAGCAGCCCTGTATAAAAATTATGGTGTTGTGTTTAGGTAAAACAATATCGGGTTTGCCGGGTAATTTTTTGTCGTGCAGTTTGTAACGGTAACCTTTGGCAAATAAAAATTGCCGCACCAGTAACTCGGGTTTGGTATTGCTGCTGCGTATCTGCTGCATATTAAAGCGGCGCTGCTCTTTGGTATGCACATCTGCCATAGTGTAAAGGTAAAATTCACCGGCATTTAATGTGTAATTGTGCGGATAAAAAACTTTTATAAACATTTAAACATAAATACCGACTGCTTCAGCAGGGGAGATTTATATTATTTACCTTAGCCGTACTTAAAAAATGCTTTATGAAAAAGGAATTAATTGCAGCACTGTTTTTACAATTTGAACAAGCTTGCTATAATTATAAAGGTATTGAATGCTGGAGTGCAAGAGAATTGCAAAACATTCTGGGATATACAGAGTGGCGAAATTTTTTAAAAGTAATTGACAAAGCAAAAGATGCCTGTACCAATGCCGGAGAAAAACTGATTAACCATTTTGTTGACGTCAACAAAATGGTTGAAGTGGGAAGTGGTGCCGAAAGAAAACTGGAAGACGTTGCCCTCACCCGCTATGCCTGTTACTTAATTGCACAAAATGGCAATGCATTAAAACAAGCTATAGCTTTTGCACAAACCTACTTTGCTGTGCAAACCCGTAAACAGGAAATTATTGAGCAACGTTTATTAGATATTGAAAGAGTAACAGCACGGGAAAAATTATCTAAGTCGGAAAAAAAATTATCGGGTATAATTTACGAACGTGGTGTAGATGAAAAAGGCTTTGCTATTATTCGTTCTAAAGGCGATGCAGCTTTGTTCGGTGGATTTGCAACCAATGACATGAAACGGAAATTAGGTGTGCCTGCCAACAGGCCACTGGCTGATTTTTTACCCAATCTTACTATAAAAGCAAAAGATTTTGCTACCGAACTTACAAGCCATAATGTTATTGAAAAAAATTTGAAAGGCGATATTGCTATAAGTAAAGAACATATTGCTAATAACAGCGCAGTAAGGAAGATGCTTAAGCAAAGAGCTGTACAGCCTGCACAATTACCTGCTGCCGAAGATGTAAAAAAAACTGCAACGCAAATTAAAAACCGAAGAGAAAAAATTATCAAAGGGTATAAAAAAGAGGGATTGACTTTATATGAGAAATCTCAACCCTGATATTATGCTGCATATTAAAGCGGCGCTGCTCAATGGTATGCACACCGGCCATGGTACAAAAATACTATCCTTATCCGCTATAAAAATTATGCTATTTTTGTACAAACTTTTTTTATGGAGTTGACAAAAGAAATAATATTGCAAAAGCTCAGGGTTATAAAACCTGTGCTGCAGGAAAAATATAACCTCACTGAGCTGGCATTATTTGGCAGCTATGCCCGTGATGAGCAAACAACACAAAGCGATATAGATATAATGGTAAAAATGGCCACACCCGATTTTAGAAACTACAGCAATATTTATCATAGTCTGGAAGAAATGTTTCCGGGAGTGATAGTGCAGGTAGTTAGCAGGGGTGCTATAAGGCCACAGTATTTTAAATATGTAGAACCCGATTTATTATATGCCTAAAAGAGAAATGAAATTACTTTTGCAGGATATAATTGAAAATACAGAAATGATTTTTCAATTTGTTGGCTCAGATTCTTATGAAAATTTTATTGCCGACAAAATGAAAGTGTACGCAGTAGTACGGGCTTTTGAAATAATAGGGGAAGCTTCAAAAGTTATTTCGCCTGAAATTAAATTAGCATGGCCGTTAATTGAATGGCAGTTGATGACAGATTTTAGAAACCTGCTCACACACCATTATTTTGGCATTGAATATGAAATTTTATGGAAGACAATAAAGGAAAGCCTTCCTTATAATTATGAATTGCTTAAACAGGTGAAATTGTAAATTATTAATCGCCACCAGCGCTGCTTTTTTATCCTGCATCAAAAAAATATTACCGCTAATCAATTAATAATTTATTATTTCGGTTATCAAACCTTTCTCGTCTACATTTGTTACTCAATAAAAAACAACTAATTATGGCTTCTGTAAAATCATATGCGGCACAAAGTGCTGCTGAATCTTTAGCTCCCTGGACGATAGAGCGGAGAGACCCCAAACCACACGAGGTACAAATACAAATTTTATTTTGCGGTGTTTGCCACAGCGATTTGCATACGGTGCGTAACGAATGGGGCGGCACCATGTATCCCTGTGTGCCCGGTCACGAAATTGTAGGCCGTGTTACTGCAGTGGGTAATCAGGTAAAAAAATATAAAATTGGTGATGTTGCAGGCGTAGGTTGTATGGTAGACAGTTGCCGGGAATGCGATAATTGCAAAAACGATCTGGAACAATTTTGCAGCAACGGCATGGTAGGTACTTATAACGGACAGGAAAAAGATGGCAGTGGTTATACTTTAGGCGGCTACAGTAAATCTATAACGGTGCATGAAGATTTTGTGTTGCACATTGCTGATAATTTACCACTGGAAGCGGTGGCGCCATTGCTTTGTGCAGGCATTACTACTTACTCGCCGCTGCGCCACTGG
>JAYURK010000064.1:0-2137 GCA_043756235.1 Ferruginibacter sp.
GTTGTTTCCCATTTAATATTTTTATCTACTATCTGGTCAAAAACAATTCCCTGGCTAAGGTTGCCACCAAAATAATATGGCACACCAATGTTTGCAACCTGCGTATATTGCCCTGCACCAATGTTGTCATTTCCTTTTAAACCATAGCTTGCTCTTAATTTTAAAGCATTAAATAATTTTTGATCGGCCATAAAATCTTCATTGGTAATATTCCAACCAAGTGCTATGGAGGGAAAATATCCCCAACGATTGTCTTTACTAAAGTTGGAAGTTGCATCTGCTCTAAATGTAGCGGTAAGCAAATACTTATTATCAAATGCATAATTTACTCTTCCCAAATAAGAAAGTCGTGTGCGTTTTGCTACCGCATCATCTTGTATAGCTCGTGTAGAAGGCGTGCCTGCACCTACATACCACTGGTTCATATTTTCAGGCACATCTCTTGCGCTTGCCAATAAACCAGTTGCTTTATCTCTTTGCGCTACAAAGCCCACCAAGGTAGTAATGGCATGTTTGTTTATTACTTTATTATAGGTAGCAGTGTTATCCCAAATTAATTTTGATCCATTTACTTTAGTTAATGTGAGTGTGGAATTTGGGTTTGACTGGTTACCACCCAATGTGGTGAATGTGGTACTATCGCTTAAATATTTGTATGCATAACTGGTAGAGTTTACATCGTCTTTTTCAAAATTTATAGCTGAGCGAAGGGTAATATTTTTAATTGGTTTTACATCAAAAGCAAAATTACCCTGTATTTTATTTGCTAAAACTTTATTGTAATTCTTATCAATATTTAGCAATGGGTTGGCCACATTTGCGCCATTTACGCCAGATGTATTTCCGTATAAATTTCCTTTTCTTCCTTCTACCAATGGTGAGGCACGGTACGCATCGCCAAAGGCACTAAACTGTCCGCCTCTTGCATCGCCACCGGTGTAAGATAATTGAGAACTAAATTTTACTTTGGGCGTAAAACTATATTCAGTATTTGATCTTACTGTGTACCTGCTGTATTTACTGTTTTCTAAAATACCTTCTTCATTTAAATAACCGCCACTTAAAAAATATAAAAATTTATCGCTGCCGCCACTTGCAGAAAGGCTGTGGTTTGTTTGAAAAGCGGTACGCAAAATCTCATCATACCAATCAGTATTATTTCCTTTTAGAGAAGATGCCGGTATGAGCTCGGAGCCGCTTCCGTAAAATAAACTTGCTTCATTTAAGTAGCCGGCATATTGTTTTTCGCCAGCCATGTTTACTAAATTTGCCGCTTCTCTTATTCCCGAATTTCCATTGTAAGCAAATACAGTTTTACCGTTTCTTCCTTTTTTGGTGGTAATTATTATTACACCGTTTGCACCACGTACACCGTAAATAGCCGTTGCCGATGCATCTTTCAACACATCAAATGTTACAATATCATTGCTGTTAATATTTCTAATATCATCTGTAAGTACACCATCTACCACATATAAAGGATTTGCTCCTGCCAATACAGAACCTGTACCTCTAATGCGCACAGTAGGCAATGCATTTGGCTCGCCCGATGTTATAATTTGCACACCAGATACTTTGCCTTGTATAGCTTGTGTAGCTGTTTGTACAGGTTGCAATGCAATTTCAGAACCTCTAATACTTGCCACCGCACCGGTTACATCTTTTTTACGTTGCGTACCATATCCCACCACCACTACCTCTTCAATTAATTTTGTTGCGCTCCTTAACACCACATCAATATTACTTCTTCCTCCTACAACTGCTTCTTCATTTTCGTACCCAACAGATGAAAATTGTAGTGTAGCACCATCAGGTACTGTAATGCTGTACGTGCCATCGTTTGCGCTGGAAGTACCAGTGGTAGAACCTTTAATTCTAACCGATACACCTGGTACTGGTTCGCCATTGCTGTTGGTTATTTTACCTGATACAGTAATATCTATTTGCATGCTTCCGTTGGTACGAATAGCTACCAGATTATTTTCTAACTCAACATAACTGAGATTGGTGCCTGTAAAAAGTTGTGTAAGCGCATCTTTAATACCTGCTTTATTAAATGATACAGATACTTTTTGTTTCAGCGCTTTTAAATTACTGTTGTACACAAATCTAAAATCGCCCTGCTTTTCAATAGCTG
>JAYURK010000065.1:0-5732 GCA_043756235.1 Ferruginibacter sp.
ACTAGTTATGCCTTGTGGTAAAAAGAGAAAACGTCATAAAATTGCAACACACAAGCGTAAAAAACGTTTAAGAAAGAACCGTCATAAGAAAAAATAATTAATTTTTCTTACGGTGCCCCGATTCCCCATCGGGGCACAATTTATCTGTATACAGTGCAGCTTGCCGCTTAATTTTTAGTGTTATGCTTGTATGCAGTTATCTTTTATGATGTTATGGTCTTATCAAAAATTTACACTTGACCAAGGAACTTATTATTAATGCTGCTCCCCAGGGAGTGGAAATTGCACTGCTGGAAGATAAAAGACTGGTAGAGCTGCACAGTGAAAAAACTGATGCAAGCTTTGGCGTAGGCGACCTTTACCTTGGAAAAGTAAAAAAATTAATTCCAGGTTTAAATGCTGCTTTTGTAGATGTTGGCTTTGAGAAGGATGCCTTTTTGCATTATACCGACCTGAGCCCGTATGTAAGATCGATACTGAAATTTACATCCGAAGCTATTAACGATAAAAGTGAAACAGGTTTTGATTTTGCAAAATTTAAGGTAGAACCTGAAATTGTTAAGACTGGTAAGATCACAGAAATACTTAGTGGCCGGCCCAATATTTTAGTACAAATTTTAAAAGAACCCATTGCTGCCAAAGGCCCTCGCCTTAGTTGCGAATTATCGTTGCCCGGCCGTTTTGTAGTAGTTACTCCTTTCAACGATATTGTTGCGGTATCCCGTAAAATTCATTCTTCCGACGAGCGAAAAAGATTACAAAAAATTATTGAAGCCATAAAGCCTAAAAATTTGGGTGTAATTGTTCGTACTGCTGCTGAAGGTAAACACACTGCAGAATTGCATGAAGATTTATTGAGTTTAATTGCAACCTGGAAGACAATACAAACAAATTTAAAAGCGGCTGCTCCACCCGCCAGAATATTGAATGAGCTGGGTAAAACCACCAGCATTTTAAGAGATTTACTTAGCGAAGATTTTAATAAGATTGTGGTTAATGACAAAAATATTTTTGCAGATACCAAAACCTATATTCAGCGCATTGCACCAGATAAGGCTGATATTGTTTCTTACTATAATAATGGCTCACCTATTTTTGACAGTTTTGGAATTACCAAACAGGTTAAAGCCGCATTTGGTAAAACAGTTAACCTGCCCAGTGGTGCGTATTTAATTGTAGAACATACCGAAGCATTGCATGTAATTGATGTTAACAGCGGCTACAAAAGTGTAAGCAATAACCAGGAACAAAATGCTTTGGAGACTAACCTGGAAGCCGCAGAAGAAATTGCACGCCAATTACGCCTGAGAGATTTAGGTGGCATTATTGTGGTTGACTTTATTGATATGAAGTTGATGGATAATAAGAAGAAGCTTGCAGATGCGATGGAACAATTTATGCGTAGCGACAGGGCAAAGCATGCAGTGCTTGCCATTAGCAAATTTGGATTAATGCAAATTACCCGCCAGCGCATGAAGCCGGAAATGACCATTAACACTACAGAAATTTGCCCCAGCTGCGAAGGAACCGGTAAAATTTCATCTACATTAATTTTAGAAGATGAAATAGAAAAGAATTTGAACTATCTCATTATGCAAAAGCATAAGGGATTGACGGTTGAAGTTCACCCCATCCTGTATGCTTACCTTACAAAAGGCCTTTTCTTCAACTCTAAATTGAGTAAATGGAAACGCAAATTCAAGCAAAAAATTAAGCTTAAACAAAATACCAACTACCACCTTACCGAATTTCATTTTTTTGATGACAGTGATGAAGAGATAAAACTGTAATTAATTTATATCCTCACATTCTTACCAAATATTTTATTCATTTCTTCTGCAGAAACAGGTTTAAAATTAAATTTTACAGGTTTATTTTTTTGAATTACAAATTCTTCTTTACAGTTAAAGAGCTGCCCGTTGTTTTTTGTGAATGCAATCAAAATAACAGATTCGCCAGCCGGTAAATTTTTCAACAAAATATTTTCGCCCTCAGAAATATCCAGTTTACCATTAATTAAGCCATTGAAATATTTAAAGATTACAAAATACTGTATGGTACCTTTATTAAAGGTAATGGGCAAATCAATTTCAACTTCCGTAGCAGGATTATATTGATAAAACCGGTCGCAGTTTATCCAACCCAATTTATTTATGGCTGCAGGATTATAATATTTTTGTATTTGCCCGGCCAGGTTTTTTGGCTGCCAATTTTCTAAAGCTTTTTCCCTATTTCTTTTTTCTAACTCTTTGCGCTCTATGTCTTGCTGCAGGGTTCTGCATGTTTTTAAAATAAATTGTTTTGGAGGTCCGTAAACAGCGTATAAATAATTTGTATCAACTCTCTGGCCTGGAAGTAATGTGGCTATCTCCTTAGGCCACATGTAAACAGTATCAGCATAAATTTTAGTGGTATGCCTGTTGATAGTATCCAGCAGTTGTTTTATCGTCATCATTGTTTCATAGTAATATACTTTTTCATTGAGTGTTCTGTAAACTTTTGCCTCGCCTCCGGCTGTTAAAGTAAGCGCAGGAAAATTATCTGTAAGATTATTACTGCTGCTGTCTGTAAATAAAATTTCATCCGCTTTACGCTGTTGTAAGTTTACTCCGGCATCAAGCCAGTTCATATTATTTGCCGTATCTCTTTGCCCATAAAACAATTGCATTTCGTCTCTCTTTAAAACCGGAAAATCAACCTGCAAATTTTTTCCTTTTTTTAACTGTAACTTTTTCCCATTGCATTCCATACTTATAAAATAACTGCCACCAGAAACAAGTAATCTTCCATCACTTACTGTAGCAGCATTACTTTTAAATAAATCTTCGCTTGTGGTTAGTTCAATAATGCTAACGGTTATGTTTCCGTCAGCAGCAGTGCCGTCCTCTTTTTGTAATGCCCCGGGGTTAACGGTTACCCTTAACCCTTTTTTAGCAGTTAGGATAGAAATTTTATATGGCGTTACAGTAAATATTTGTGTAGCATTTTTTATAAAAGCAGTATGGTAATCTAAAAGATGAATAGTTGGGTACCGTTGCAAGTATACCGTATCCAAAATTACGGCGGGCACTATGCTAAATATTTTTTTTTCTTTTTTGTTGCTGCAGGATAGTAATATAAAAAAGCAAAGCACAAACAAAAGATGTATCCGTGGCATTAGCATGGCTGGCTGGTTTAAAAATTATAGAGAAGGGGAACCAACCCACAACGACGTACACAATACTAATCTTATAAAGCCTGTGCTAACACTTTGTTAAACGAAAAAGAGGGTAGATAATTCTACCCTCTTTCCATTTATAAATTCTAAATATTTATTTAATATCCAGCTGCTCTTCTTTGCTTCTGCCTGGTAACACGTCCACTCTTTCTATCTTTGCTTCTGCCAATCGCATATCCACCGGCTCCACCAATTACACCGCCAATAACGGCACCTTTGGCTTTATTTTTACTTACGATAGCGCCTAATACAGCACCCGAACCGGCGCCAATTGCAGTACCTTTTGCAGCATCACTCCATCCTCTTTCACGTGCAGGTACTGTAGAACCCTGGTTTGAAGAACCTGAATTACCACTTCCGCCGGACCTTGCTGAAGAACCCCCATTATTATTTGTAGAACGGTTGGCCCTGGTATTACCAGTATTACGGTTAGTACTTGTTGCCTGCGGATTAGCTCCGTTTACAGTGGCGCCAACATCAGTTGATGCATTACTTTTAGATAAACCAGAGGTATCAACTAATACCATGTTTCTGTTTGCATCTAACGTAGTTGCAGTTTTGCTTTTGCAGGCAGCAAAAACTGAAATTGTAGTTACGATTAAGAAGATTTTTTTCATAAAAATTTGTTTTAGCTTTATTCAACCTTTTAAAAATACTTACTTCTTATTTCGATAAAAGATTGTATAAAATTTGTAAGTTATTACACAAATTGAGTAAAATAGTACTCTGTTTATAACTTACTGTTTAATAATTGGGTTTAATTTGTTTTGATTAAGGCCCTTTTCAACTACTATTATATCAATACCATGCCAAAAATCAATTTTTATAATCTCAAAAGTAAATTACAGTAGTGGCCAGTAGTATTTTAAGAAAAATTTGATTTTTCAGGCCTCATATAAATAAAAAACCGGCTGCCAAAGCATCCGGATATTAATTTTTTTTTACAACTAAGTATGGATTAATGCTGGTGATTATGCATTAAGGCATTTAATTCCTCGCCGGTAACCGTTTTTTCTTTTGGTTTAACCTGCGTTTCCACAAAGTTAAAAAGTTTATCAGTTACTAATCTGCGGTAACTGGCATCTACCTGCTTTTCGTCTTTCATCATCCTGTCGATGTAGCTTTCAATCCAGCTGGTATCATCGCCCATGCTCATGGCGCCAAAGTATTTCATTATTTCTGCCTTCATGCTGTCTCTTAGCTCTTCGTTGGTAACCTGCAGTTTATTTTCCTGTACAATTTTATCGCTGATCAGAGTCCATTTTAACTGGTTACTAAAGGAGGGAAATTCATTTTCAGCTTCCGTTGCGGTTTTTGGCGTTTCGCCCCCGGTTTGTAACCAGCGCTTTAAAAAATCTGCCGGAAATTCCATTTTTGTTTCATCAATTAAATAATGATACAGCTGATCCTGTAATTGATTACGGCTTTGTGCATCCCAATATTGTTGAATTTCTTCTTTAATGGCAGCTTTTAATTCCGTTTCGTTGCTGATATCTTTTGCTGGATAAATTTCTTTAAAAAAATCTGCATTCATTTCCCGCTTTTCTACCAGGCCAATTTTTACTATTTCTAAATTAAAAAACTTTTTGGCTGCTGCTGCATCATCTTTTTCAAAACCAAGATCCTGAAGTATCATTGCCAGTTTATCTTCGTCAAAAGCCTTGCTGAGCTGAATGGTTACCGTGTCTCCAACTTTTTTACCCATAAATTTTTTCTGGGTAGCAGCCGTTAAATATTTAAGAATTACAGAATTTTCTTTAGTTACGCCTTCTTCAACTGCAGTACCGTCTTTATCACTTTCTTTAAATAAAATGTTTAAAACATTTTCTTCGTTATCTACGGTTTCTGGTTCGGTCATTTTGCCGCCCTTAATTTGCATACGGTTAATTTCTTCTTCAACCATTGCATCTGTTGCCGTTACTTTATGCAGTGTAATTTTTGCTTTGCTTATTTCGGCTAATGTGTAAACTGGTTTTAATCCCATTTCAAAACCAAATTCATAATCAGAAGGATTATTGATATCCATTTTAGCCACATCATTGGTTAAAGGTAAAGGCTGGGCAAAAATTTCGGGCTTTTCAGTATTCAGGTAATTATATAATTCTTTTTCCACAGTTTTAATAACCTCATCTGTAAATATAGAATTGCCATACATTTTTTTTATCATCCCTGCCGGTACCATCCCTTTTCTAAACCCGGGTATGTTTGCAGTTTTACTGTATTCTTTTAATTTTTTATCAAAGGATGGAAAATAATCATCTTTAGAAACCTTAACCACTAATTTATCGTGTAATAAACCAATGTTTTCTCTTACTACTGTAGCCATTTTTTAATGTTAATTAGTTAATTTGTTTATTGGTTAATTAGTTGCAGCATTCACGCTCGAATACCAGGTAACTAATTAACCATTTAACTTTAAAAAGTCCGGATGATAGGGGTCGAACCTACATGGATTGCTCCGCCAGATCCTAAGTCTGGTGCGTCTGCCAATTTCGCCACATCCGGTTAAGGGGTG
>JAYURK010000066.1:0-2097 GCA_043756235.1 Ferruginibacter sp.
GATAATTCTCTCATGCTGGTTACTTCATTAAATACCAAAATAGGTTATTACAAATCGGCTGAAATTGCCCAGAAAGCACATAAAGAAGGGACTACTTTAAAAGAGATGGCTGTTAAACTTGGCTACGTTACCGACAAAGAATTTGATGAATGGGTGATACCTGCAAATATGGTTGGGAAGATTTAGCCACTCCGAAGAGTTCTACAAATAAAATCTGTTGAAATACAAATACTTTTAAGCCAGCATAATTTTACAGTGGCCACACACATAAATGAAAAGAGGCAGCCTGTTGGGGCGGCCTCTTTAGCTTATCAAAAATAATTTTATTTACACTTATAACTAAACTTCAGCTTGCCGGCCAATGCAGGAATACTTTGCAGATCATCGCCGCCCATTTGTACACTCAACACATAGGTATCACGGCTCATAATGTAATTGCTGAAAGTTGATACTGTAGAATCTCTAACTACATTTCCCGGATCGTAATTACGTACAGTTATTTTTTTAATGGCATTATAATTTTTTAACCCGTAATTAAAAAACTGGTTAAAATATGGATACATTTTTTCATCAGGAAAAATGTATAGATACCTTTTGGGTATGATGTTGCTGAAATAATTAACATCGGCATCTACAATTAAATCACCTGATAATTGATCAGTTCCTGTCATGTGCGTAAGGTTACCTAAAGTGTAAGTATAGTTTACCTGGTAATACAAAAAGGCAGGACTAATACTGAGAAAATAATCTTTTTTAATGAGGTAGCCTGCGCCATTATACACATAAAACACATCATATTGTAACGAAAAAGGGTCGGTAGGGTCCAGCAGTGCGTGTAATTTAGATATCCGCTTATTTACATCTACCAAAAAATACTCATCAGGGTTAATGTAAACGGTGTCGTTGGTGTAAACTGGAGTGCTAATAAATTCAATGGTATTTGATAAACTATCGTACCCCGTGATCTTCGTTACAATATTCAAACTGTTAATATCTGCTGATACTGACCCCAGGCCGCTATTGGTAGCTGTATCAATATAAACGATCTTACTGATGCGGCAATCCAGGCCAACAATTAATTCACTGGGGGTGCCTGCATTTTCTAAACTATATTCTTTTTCGCAGGATATAAAAATTACTAAAATTCCTAAACACCATATCCAGTTTTTTCTTTTCATACTTATAATATTTTTCCAAATCTTATTTGCTTAATAAAATTAAGAGACAGTTCGCTAACCTGCTGTTAAAAAATCTGTATCCTGGTTGCCTCCGTTATTTCTGTAGTTGTAACAGGTACATCATTAATTTTATCATAGATCAATCCAAAACCTTTTGCATACCATCTTTCTTCTTCTGCAAACACAATGTCACCCGTACCGGGGTTGCCAACATAACTGTATTTTACCTTTATAATCTTAGTATAGTTATTGCCCTGTACAGTTGCAGCTGCATTTTTTGCAAGTATCTGGCAATTTATTTTACAATTTATAGGGATGCCGCCTACTGCATTCATCCCCAGAACAATTGTCCAGGTAGCATTAACAGCCAGTGAAGAATCAAGTATTAATCCATCTTTATTAAAAGGATTGTCAAAGATTCCATAATCACCTTCGTACAATTGGTAATACATGCCTCCATTTTTACGATGGTAAAATGAGTCAATAGGAGTTCCCATGTCCTTTACTTCAAATATCTTATAAGTAACTGTGTTAATTACTTTCGTATTAGGGCTCACCTGAACATAAGATGTATCAGCAGGGGTGCCCCCAACTAATTTATCTGACCAGTTACTAAAACTTGTTTCAGGAACATAATCCATATTAACGGGAGGTGGTGCTCCACCGCCGGTGGTTACCGAAATATTGCAGGTATTTCCTCCACCAGTAAGCGGCATATTAAATGTACCCGATGCAGCTGGTGTACCGGTTCCGTTTAAAGTAACCTGTTGCGGGCCTGTAGTATTAAAAATGCCCGATGCAGAAAAACTAATTCCATTTACAGTTGTAGTGGCAATGGTATAATTACCGGGTGCTGTAACATTTACATTTATAACGGCCACATTTGCTGCTGTTAGCGCCGTGCCTGCGGCATAGGTAC
>JAYURK010000067.1:0-5686 GCA_043756235.1 Ferruginibacter sp.
TGCAGCCACTTCTACCAAACAGGTACGGCATTTACCACCACTGCCCTGTAACTTGCTGTAGTAGCACATTGCAGGCGGTGTAACATCGCCACCAATTTGACGTGCCGCATTTAAAACAGTTGTGCCAGGGGCAACATCAATGGTGATGTTATCGATGGTAACTTTAAAAGTTGATGGTGTTTCTTTTTTTATTTCGTCTGCCATAATTTTTTTACGCAAAGCCGATAATGACAAAGCCGCAAAGTTTATATGTTATAAAATTATCAATACCTTTTTCACGCAAAGCCGCTAAGGAAAAAAGCCGCAAAGATTATCATTAGTTTTTCACGCAAAGCCGCTAAGGAAAAAAGCCGCAAAAATTATCATTACTTTTTCACGCAAGGTCGCTAAGGGAAAAAGCCGCAAAGATTATCTTTACTTTTTCAAGCAAAGTCGCCAAGGAAAAAAGCCGCAAAGTTTCTCTTCGCTTGATAATACCATTTTTTTGCGCCTTACAAACTTTGCGCCTTTGCGTGGTAAACCTTTGCGCCTTTGCGTGGTAAACTACGCTGGCACTGCCACATGAATCGCATCTGCATAATGTGCCAACCCATAATTCTTTTTCAAACATTCATCCGGATTCAATACATGCCATTCAAACTCATCTTTAAAATGTCGTATCGCTGCCGCAACCGGCCAGGCCGCTGCATCACCTAAGGGACAAATAGTATTGCCTTCAATTTTTCTTTGAATATCCCACAGCAAATCTATGTCACTTATTTTGCCTTTGCCTTTTTCTATGTTTAATAAAATCTTTTCCATCCAGCCGGTTCCTTCACGGCAGGGGCTGCATTGGCCGCAACTTTCATGACGGTAAAACCTTGCTAAAGTGTAGGTATTTTTTACCACACACTGGTCTTCATCTAATACAATAAAGCCGCCGCTGCCCATCATACTGCCTGTTGCAAAACCACCATCGCTCAGGCTTTCGTAGTTCATTAAACGCTTTTCGCCTTTGGCGGTTGTCAATAATAAATTTGCAGGAAGAATAGGTACTGATGATCCGCCGGGGATGCAGGCTTTTAATTTTTTTCCATTAGGAATACCACCACACCATTCGTCGCTGTAAATAAATTCTTCTACACTGATGGTCATATCAATTTCGTAAACACCGGGTTTATTAATATTACCGCAGGCACTAATTAATTTTGTACCGGTACTTTTACCTACACCAATTTTTGCATACTCATCTCCTCCATCGTTTATTATGGGTACCACTGCTGCAATAGTTTCTACATTGTTAACCACGGTTGGTCGTTCCCACACGCCTTTTATTGCAGGGAATGGTGGTTTAATTCTTGGGTTACCACGCTTACCTTCTAAACTTTCTATCAGTGCAGTTTCTTCGCCGCAAATGTAAGCACCTGCTCCACGGTGCACATAAATTTCGCAATCGAAGCCGCTGCCTAAAATATTTTTACCAAGAAAACCATTATGCTTTGCTTCGGCAATGGCCTGTTCTAAAATATCAATGATCCATGCATATTCGCCACGGATATAAATGTAACTCACGTTGCTGCCGAGTGCAAACGATGACACAATCATACCTTCAATTAAAATATGCGGAATAAATTCCATCAGGTAGCGGTCTTTAAAAGTACCGGGTTCGCTTTCGTCAGCATTTACTACCAAATGCCTGGGCACTCCTTCGGGCTTGGCAATAAAACTCCATTTCATTCCTGCCGGAAAACCTGCGCCTCCACGGCCCCGTAAGCCGCTTTTTTTAACTTCGTCTACGATGGATGCAGGGTCCATTGTCTTCAAAGCTTTTTCCACACTGCGGTAGCCGCCTTCACGGCGGTATACCTCATAACTGCGGATGCCCGGTACATTTGCGTTTGCTAATAATAATTTTTTACTCATTTGCCCCTATCCCCTAAAGGGGGACTGATTATGTTTTGTTATAAAAATTTTTGTTATCAACTTTTTTTCTTTATTCAACTTCATTGGCGTCGCACTCTTCAACAATTTTCCTTTATTCAACTTTTATCTTAGCGTAGTTGTTGGTGATGCCGATAGCTATCTGGAAACAACGGCGAAGCAAAAATTAATGTTATACTCTAATTACTTTGCATTATAAGCATCCACAAATTCCATTAATCGTTTAAAATCAGTGTCAATTTTTTTTTTATATTTGTTATAAATATTTTTTGTTGTTGCATTTTTCTCAGATAATGCACTCAAAAGGCTTTTATCAATTTTTACAAATTCTCTTAATGGTTGTTCAATAAAATATTCATATTCATATATTGGAGTTCTAGTCCATTCGTTCATTTTGGTCCTATAATTGTATTTCATACCTGTTTCAGTTCGTACATGTACTTCTCTAAATAGTAAATTAATAAATATCCCTTTTCTAATATAATAAGCAAAAGATGAATTAATATCCGCTTTTCCTGGCTTAATAAAACTATGAAGCCGCTGTGCATAGCCATAATAACTTTGAAATGAAATCAAAGAATCAATTGGCATCACCCTGTCATCAACATACATCTCCATTGATTTTTTTGTACCTGTGTGTTCCTTCAGTTTCCATTTTTTTCCAACAATCTCTTCTCCGCTCAGTGTCACCATAAAAACCTTCTTATTAGCATCTTTTGAAGCAACAAAGGCCTTACTAATTTGAGCCTTCTCAGAAGCTGTACATGAAAACAATATTACTACTACTGATATAACCCACAACAACAGTCTTACTTTTTCCATTTTTTTATTTATGACATTTTTTTATTTACCCTTTCACCGCCTGCCTCGCAAATAACACCCAGCGTTTTCCTTTCTTCACCCATACTTCCAATACTTTTTATATTTTCCCTTTATACAAATCACAAACAGGGAAAATCAAATCCCAATCTTTTCCCCAAACTACATTACCATTTTCAATTTTAAATTTCTTGAAATTTTCCAATTTTTTATACTTGTTATATTGCGGATGGCTATGTGTTTTAAAGAAACCTCCAAAATCAACTACCTTTTTTTTAGCATCATCAAATACTAACTCCAGTAAATATTCATTTACATATTTTGCATTTATAATTTTTATGTTTTTCATAACTACAATTTTGTGATTATTTCACATTTAACTTTCTTATTTTCTACAAAAAACTGCTTCCATTTATCTACAATTCCAATATGATACTTCTTTACAAATTTAACTGCTTCATTTTCTTTATGGTCAGTAAGTCTTTTCTTGCCTGTAACTTTTTTAACAACTACATTTTTTAATTTCCCATTTTCGTATTCCAATTCAAATTTACTTTCTAAACTATTTTCTGAAACATGAACATGAATGGGTAAATGCTCATTGGCATAGAAGAAAAAAATTAGACCTAAGTATTCATAAATTTTTGGCATTCTGTTTTAATTTTTTACCGCCTGCCTAGCAAATAACAACCAACGTTTTCCTTTTTTCACCCATACTTCCAATACTTTTAAACGGTAACTGTTGGTGGCTTCTTTCATGGTTACTGTAATGTCTGCTATAAAACGCACATTAGCCATATTACCGTTTATCAACACTGTAATACTGTCTTCTTTAAAAGATTGATAACTGATGTAACCGGTTTCCAAATCTTTAAAGATGTCAGTTTTATTTTCTACCCAGCCATTGCTGTGGCCATAACTTAAAGCTTTATCAGTTTGCTGGTTTATAGAAACCGTATTTTTTTTTACCAGCGCCTGGTGAAACTCTTTTACCGTTGCGGTTAGTTTTTCTTCGTCGGTTGTTTGTGCATTACAAAAAACAAAAGCTCCTAATAAAAATATTGTTATAAAAAATTTCATGGTTTTAATTTTGCCATTAACATCCTCATCGGGTGCAATGTTCTGGTAAAAGGATTTAAAACTAATCCCAACGATTCTAATGTTGTTGCGCCCAACAAAGGTTCATCACCTTCTTCACCATACAAAACCGGCGCCGGGCCACCTTCTCCTTCAATTTCAAAATACGCACTGCAAACCCTTCTTTTTAAAGTGGTGCCGTCAGCAAGGGAGAAACTCATTTCTTTATAAGGCTCAATATCCAATGCCTCCAATATTTTAGCGGGTACTAAACTGTAAATAGCGCCACTATCAACCAAAAAATTAACCTCAGCAACCTTTTCAGACTTGCGGTGCTCCTTTACTTTTAATATAACATTAGTTATTCCCATTAATTTGCTTTTGTCCTGCACTCTTCAATTATCGCATCTACTTTTTCTTTAGTTAAATGCTCCCGGTAATTTTTACCCAACTGCATCATGGGGGCGTAACCACAGGCACCTAAACATTCTACGGTTTTTAAAGTAAACATTCCATCGGTGGTGGTTTCCCCAACAGCAATGTTTAATTTTTGTTTGATGTAATCAATAATAGTATCGCTGCCATTTATCATGCAGGGCCCGGTTTGGCAAACTTCAAACATGTATTTACCCACCGATTTTAAATTGTACATGCTGTAAAAACTGGCTACTTCGTATACTTCTATTGGTTCAATATTTAAAAGCGTGGCTACATAATCCATCACCGGCACATCCAGCCAGCCACCAAATTCTTCCTGTGCCAAATGCAATACCGGCAGTAAGGCACTTTTTTGTTTGCCTTCGGGATAACGGCTGATAATTTCCGCAACCTTATTTAATTTTTCTGATGAAAAAACTATACTCATTTATTTACTTTATTCTTACAAAATTTTACAAATTCTCTTCCTATTTCTTCATCTTCACTTCTTGCCTGCTTAAACGATATTATTCTTATTGCCATTTTTCTATCTGCAGGATTATAACCAAGTTTTTTAATCCAGAATTCTTCCCATAAACTTTTATACACTTGGTAATCTAAATTATTTATTGCGTCAATTGCGTTCATAATTTACTATTTCATAATTGCTTTCTACAAACATAATCTTCTCCATTTCCCTCCCTCTCGGGGAGGATAGGAGGGACTTTTACGCATCCATCTCCCCCGCAATCAAATTCAAACTGCTCATGGTAATTACTGCATCGCTTAGCATGCCGCCTTTTACCAATTCTTCAAAAGCCTGGTAATAAATAAAACAGGGGCGGCGAAAATGTAAACGATACGGTGTTCTTCCACCGTCGCTTATTAAATAAAATCCCAGCTCTCCATTAGCACCTTCTACAGAACTATACACTTCACCTGCAGGGATATCCGTTTCACCCATCACAATTTTAAAATGATAAATGAGCGCTTCCATTTTGGTGTACACATCTTTTTTCTCGGGCAAATAATAAGAAGGCACATCAGCATGAAAAACTTCTGCATCGGCTCCTTTAAATTCCTGCACTTTTTGAAAAGCCTGTTCAATGATGCTGAGGCTCTGCCACATTTCTTCGTTACGAACTAAAAAACGATCGTAACAATCACCGGTGCTACCAACCGGAACTGTGAAATCAAAATCCTGGTAGCTACTGTACGGTGTATGCACACGTACATCATAATCAACTCCAGCAGCCCGTAAATTAGGGCCGGTAAACCCGTAATTCAAAGCACGCTCCGCAGATATAGGTCCGCAACCGATCGTACGATCCATGAAAATGCGGTTACGGGTAAACAGATTTTCAAACTCTTGTAACTGTGCAGGATAACCATGTTTTTTATCTAAGAATTTTTCGAGTTTCTCAAATGCTGCAGCAGAGAAATTTCTTTCAAA
>JAYURK010000068.1:0-2059 GCA_043756235.1 Ferruginibacter sp.
ACATGTTTTTCTAAAGCATGATGTGCTTTTATAATTACCATGGGTGCTGCGGCTTCAAAACCTACACGGCCTTTAATGCCAATGATGGTATCACCAACATGTATATCTCTGCCTACACCGTAAGGGCCGGCAATAGTTTGCAAATATTGTATGGCTTTAGTTGGATGATCAAAAGAAATTTCATTTATTTTTTTTAACTCCCCTTTCTCAAAATGTAATTTTATTTCTTCGCTGCCGGCTTTTGTAACCTGTGTAGGCCATGCACTTTCGGGCAACATACCTTTACTGTTCAACGTTTCTTTACCGCCAACGCTGGTGCCCCATAAACCCTTATTAATGGAGTACATACTTTTTTCAAAATTCATTTGTACTCCCTTACTTTTTAAATAAGTAATTTCTTCTTCCCTGCTCAATTGCATATCACGTATAGGAGTAATTATTTCTATGCCGGGATTATCGATATTTAAAATCATATCAAACCTCACCTGGTCGTTACCGGCACCGGTACTGCCATGCACTACAGCTTCTGCATTTAAATTTTTTGAATGCTCTGCAATGTGCATGGCCTGGCTTAAACGCTCTGCACTTACACTTAATGGGTAGGTGTTATTTTTTAAACAGTTACCAAAAATTAAATATTTAATAATACTGTCGTAATAACTTTCAATGGCATCAACTGCAGTATGCGTTTTAGCACCTAAGGCATAAGCATGCGCTTCAATCTGTTCTAAATCTTCGTCACTAAATCCGCCGGTGTTTACCGTTACTGTGTGTATTTCGTAACCTAACTCGGTTGTTAAATATTTTACACAATAAGAGGTATCTAAACCGCCGCTAAAACCTAAAACAACTTTTTTCATTCGTTATACTATTTGCTTTAAATGATGTAGATGATGTGTTATATAATCCGTTGCTAAAAATTCAAGTGTAAGCAATTGCTGTTCTGCTTTTCCTGTATTGCATTGGCGCTGATAATTTTCAACCGGCATATTTTTAAGTAAAACTACAATATGCTTATTCAACAATTGCCATAAATTTATTAGTGCAGCTGAGTCATAATCCTGGTAATGCTGTATGCTTACCCAAATATCCTGTTCGTACACCACCTGCGGATTATGTTGATATTGCGCTGTAACAAAACGGCGAATATTATTTTGTGCCGAATCAATTAAATGCCCGATAATTTCTTTCTTGCTCCATTTGTTCGTTGCATGTTTATTAGAAAGTGTTTCTTCAGATAAATATAAAAACTTAGCTGAATATTCATTTACTATTGCCTCTAATTGTTCAACCACCTGCTGCATAACGTTTTCTAAAAATGTAAAAAATGTCTTAATAAAGATTTAGTACCACTGCCGCCACCCGCTGTTTGTTTTTCAAAAAATGGTTTTAATAATTTCCATTGTTTAAAACGGATCAGCCTTTCAAAAATATTTTTATTCTCTTCAAAAAATTGTTTTGTTTCTGCAGGTTCGTAATGGTCGGTTGGGTCGTACAGCATAGCAGTACACATACAATTTTTTCTTTCCTTACTCATTAAAATATCGTAGTTAACACAACTTTTGCAGCCGGCCCAAAATTCTTCATCATCCGTCAATTCGCTGTAAGTAACCGGTTCGTAACCCAGCTCACTGTTAATTTTCATTACGGCAAGGCCGGTTGTTAATCCAAAAATTTTTGCATCCGGATATTTTTCTCTGCTTAAATCAAAAACCCTTTTTTTAATAAGTTTGGCAATGCCGCTCTTGCGGTATTCGGGTGCTACAATTAAGCCACTGTTGGCAACATATTCGCCTTTCCAAACTTCTATATAACAAAAGCCTACCCAATCGCCATCTTTAGTAAGCGCTATTACAGCTTTGCCTTCGTTAATTTTTTGTTCGATATAATCGGGAGAGCGTTTTGCAATACCTGTTCCTCTTGCTTTTGCAGATGATGCCATTTCATCGGTAATAGTTATGGCGTAATGTGCGTCGGCGGGTGTTGCCACCCTGATAATAATGTTACTATTTTCCAATTTGTTTAAATTGAAGTAAGATTAAAAATATTTTTTAGAAAA
>JAYURK010000069.1:0-17021 GCA_043756235.1 Ferruginibacter sp.
CTTTTTGTACTTCTTAAGCGCTTTGTCGATGTTTTCGCAATCTTTTGAATCAATAATTAACATATAATATATACCTCCTTTAGGTGATTTAAATACTGCCTTTATTAAAGCAGGGCCGCAAAGATAGCAGAATTATTTAAAAAATGAAAATCTTCTCACAAATTCCGAAATTTGCGCCATGTTTACAGGGATAATTGAAAATACAGGAATAATAAAGGAAGTACAAAACAATGGAACCAACAAAACATTTTGGGTTACTTCTCCTTTATCAGGTGAATTAAAAATTGACCAAAGCCTTAGCCATAATGGTGTTTGCTTAACCGTAGAGGAAATTAAAAACGGAATGCACCGGGTTACAGCCATTGAGGAAACGCTTGCTAAAACCAATTTGGGATACTGGCAACAAAATTCAATAATTAACCTGGAACGGTGTATGCTTTTAAATGGCCGGCTGGATGGCCATATTGTTCAGGGACATGTTGATACTACAACCGAATGCATTGCTGTTGCAGAAAAAGAAGGCAGCTGGGAATACAGTTTTAATGTAGCCGCTGCCTTTGCAGCACTGGTTATTGAAAAAGGCTCCATTACTTTAAATGGTATCAGCCTTACGCTTTTTAATGTAACCAGCAATAGTTTTAGCGTTGCCGTTATACCCTACACTTATGAGCATACCAATATTAAGATTTTAAAAAAAGGAGATAGTGTAAATGTGGAGTTTGATATGATCGGGAAATATATTAACCGAAAAATAATGTTGAAAAATAATGGAGATTTATAATTTACGGTTTTCGCCAAAACCTGATTTCGATAGAAACTCTGGTAGCATCAGCATTTAAATTGCAGCCCCCACCATGAATTAAGTACGGCGAAAAAACCATTACTTCATTAACAGCTGCCTGTGGCCTTATCATTTTTAAACCATGCCGGCTGCCTACAACACAAGGCACTGTAAAAACAACATTGTTTACTTTACTGCCCGAAATGGTTCGTTCAATTTCCGATTCTTTCCAAAGATGACTTTTTGGAATGATGGGTAAAGATGATTTAATATTACTTCCTGCAAGCGGCAGATAAATATTAACAGCATTTCGCAACCGGTTTAGCCAAACATCTCTGTGCGGAGGATTATTATCTGTTGTTCGCTGCGGCCTTACAATACGAATACAAAACTGCCGTGCCGCTTCCTGCGTTGGATGGTTGGAAGTGACATCCATCTTACATATTTCACTTATTCGTTTATCCAGTATTTTAAAATTGATAGGGAAGTCTTGAATGGGCAAACATTTTTGAAAATTTCGAACTACATTCAAATGCACTTCATTATCGCTGCAAAAGGTATGATAGTTTTCCAGCGTAAATGTTGGCAAAGATTTTCCTACTTCTTTTTCAACAAAGGCTTTTACCAAATTGGTAATGCCTGCGTGCAGAAAGCTAAATTCTTCGGTGCCTAAAAAATCCTGTACAGTATACCCATCATTATGCCACGCACTTTCTTTAGTAAGGTCATCATCCTGTAATAATAATATTTCATCAGTGCCATAAAAAGTTTCACCTTCAACCTGCATGGTTATCGTTTCCCCTTCTATTTGTACAATGGCATTTTTCATAAAATAAATTTATACAGCAAATTTTAAAAAATAAAATTACACCATACTTTCTTATTAATTAAAAATATACAATGCGGAATCTTTTAATGCTACAAAAGAACTTTGCGCTTTTTCAAAACTAAAAATTTCTCCGTTTTCGGCTGTAAGGGCAGTGCTGTGTATAGTTATGTTTGTTGCAGGAAAATAAAATGACAGGCTGTCCATGGGTTTGAAATGAAGCTTAACAGCCGCCGGTACTTTAAATATTTCTGTTACCGAGAGCGCAATGTATTTAGTAAAAGTATCTTTATACCTGTACTGCATAAATTCATTTAATGTGGTAATACTGTTTTTGGTATTACCTGCGATCCGGCTTTTGGCCCGGTAAAGTAATGCACCCTGATATTGCGCTGGCATGTTTATAAGAAATACTGTTGCTGGTTTATTTTTAATTTGATGGATGGCAGTGAGATAGGTTGCGGAAAAAGCACCTGCCCGGTTATAATTATGCAGTGTTGTAAACAATGTAACCCCATACCAGATTGCAATTAAAGATGTGATTACAAAAAGTGTAACCTTGTTGTTTACCAATATAACCAGCAGCACCGCAACAAGCATTAATGCAAAACCCGAAGAAAAATAAATATACCTTTCACTTTCTGAATCATGTGTATCAATACCTAAAGAAACTACAGCAGCAAAACTAAAAAAAGTAATTACGAGCAACATTATGGAAAGCAAAAATATTTTCCTGTTAAAGAAAAACAATTTCAACAATGCTGCTGCCATTAAAATTATAAAAACAATGCAGGCTGCAATAAAGTTTGTGGAGTTTTTAAATGGCGGCATAAAGTTGCGCAAAAATAGTGTGCCGGTATTTTTTACCAGCGCTACAAAATTTATTTTAAACAAACCAGCATCCTCATAATCGGACACTACAAACTTATCTATAACTACAACTTTTATGATAAACCATGCGCCAAATATTAAAAAAAATGGCAGGGTTACCATCAAATGCTGCTGCAACCGCTGCTTATTTATATAGGATAAAAACACAACGATGGCTGCCATAACAAAAGGTAACATCCAGCTAATTTCATAAGTAAACAAAGCGATAAAAAAAAATAGCTGGCTATAAAAAAGAAATACTTTATTTTTTAATTGCGATTTTAAAAAAAACAAAATGGATAACAGGCAAAAAAAACTTACCAGCGTGCCGCACCGGGCTAATATATAACCAAGAGGTTCGCTGTGCACAGGGCTAAACAAAAAAATTGCAAAGAAAACTACCGGAATAAATTTTAATTGAAAATCAGTAAAATAAATTTTGGATGCCTTAAGTAATTCTTTTAGCACCAAAGTTGCCAAAGCTGTATTGGCTATATGCAATACAAAATTTGCAGCGTGATAACCAAAAGGATGATCCCCATAAAAGTAATTATCTACCCAATAACTGGCTTTACAAACAATACCCCTTTGCCATAACTGGCTCATAAATTCGCTTGAGGTATTGGTAATAAAAATATCTTCGTCGTAAAAGAAAAGATCATTAGCACATACAAAAAAAAGAATGGTGGCTAATAATAAAAGGCTTCCATAAATGTATTGCTGTGGTATAACCGGTGCAGTTTTCATGTATAACTTTATTCAAAAAATTTATAAATGAGGCCGGTAATAAAATGAACCTGATCGTCGCCAAGTTCTACATACAAAGGCAGCCGCAGTAAACAATCAGAAAAAAATGCTGCATTATCTAAATCAGGTATCTTTTGGTTTAGCGTGGCATAAAATGGGCTGGTGTGTAAGCCGGGGTAATGAAACATGCTTTGCACACCATTATCTTTTAAAAATAAAATAAGCTGTTGCCGTTGCTGTAAATTTTTACAAACCACATAAAAAATATGTGCGTTGCCGGTTGCATAACCGGGCAAATTGGGAAGTAATAATTTTTCAGCTGCCTGCAATTGTTGCAAATCATCAGCGTATAATTGCCATTTTTGTTTTCTTATTTTTTGAATATCATCCAGCCCCAGTAGTTGTGCATATAAAAAAGCGGCGGTAATTTCCGACGGTAAAAAAGAGGAGCCAACATCTACCCAGTTGTATTTATCTACTTCGCCCCTGAAAAAAGCAGCCCGGTTGGTGCCTTTTTCCCAAATGTATTCTGCCCTTTCAACAAATTGTTCGTGGTTAATTACCAGCATACCGCCTTCGCCGCATTGAATATTTTTTGACTCATGAAATGAAAACGCTGCCAGGTGACCTATACTGCCCAATGGTTGTTGCATATTATCCTGTCCTGCAAAAAAACTATCAATGGCCTGTGCTGCATCCTCCACCACAAATAAATTATTTTTATTTGCAACTGCCATAATATCTTTCATATTGCAGGCAATACCTGCATAATGCACAACCACTATAGCTTTTGTTTTTTTTGTAATCAGCTTTTGTAATTGGGCCACATCAATATTAGGATTTGCCGGCTCACTATCGGCTAAAATAATTGTTGCCCCCCGTAAAATAAATGCATTGGCTGTAGATACAAATGTAAAAGACGGCATTATTATTTCATCGCCGGGTTGTATGTTCAGCAAAATGGCGCACATTTCAAGCGCATCAGTACAGGAAGTGGTGAGCAAACATTTTTTAAAGCCGTATTTTTCTTTAAAAAACTGGTGACACAAGCCGGTATATTTTCCATTGCCCGAGAGATGGCGGTTGGCAATGGCGCTTTCAATGTTTTTAAATTCGTTGCCGGTGATGTATGGTTTATTGTAAAAAATCATTTTTATTATAAATGAACGTGAAATATTTTTACGGCTTCAGTAATTTTAAAACCACAGGCGGTATAAAAAGCACAGGCTTCAATATTCTCTTCCTGCGTTTCTACATTGGCCTGATGAATATTTTTTTCTATTGCCTGCTGCATCATTTTTTGTACAAGGGATTTACCTATCCCTTTTCCCCGCCATTCTTTAGCTATCGCTATAAATTCAATTTTAAAATTGTTACCAATACTTTTATAAGCTAAAAAACCACACAGATTATTTTGAGTGGATGGTTTAGTTTCTGCTGTAATTATACAGGTATTTTTTTTATCGTTGATAATATTATTGACCCACTGGCTGTACATTTTAGTAAATAAGCCTGCTTCAATTTTTGTATCTAATGTAAACCTGGAAAAAGCGCCTGCTTCAACTGCAAGTTTTAATAGATCGCTTTCAAAATTTAGTTGTTTATTTTTTTGGTCTCCTGATACAAATACATCAACGGGTAATTCTTTTAATTTTTCGCACTTTATATCCGTAGTTGTAAAAACAAGTTTGGTATTTAGTGGCAACCCAGTAAGTTTGGTGAGTGCTGTAACAGCTGTGTTATTAATGGCATCAACAAAAAAATATACCAATTTAAATTGCCTTTCCCTGCAGGTATTAATAAGTGCTGCTGCATCAATCGTTTCATTTTTACCAATAACTACTTTAGCAACGGGCATTTTAAAAAAACCACTATCCCAATCTAAAACAGTAATTTCCATAATGCTAAATGCAATTTAATTTTTCATCAACAATATATAGTGGTCGTTTTTTAACACCGCTGAATATTCTGGTAATGTATAATCCTAAAATGCCCAAAATAAAAATGATTAACCCCCCCAGCAGCCAGATAGAAATGATAATACTGGTATAACCGAGCACAATTATTTCGCCATTAAAATACCGGTATAATAAATACAATACAGCTGCAAAAGCGGATAAGGAAATAAAAAAACCAATGCTTACAATAATTTTTAGAGGCTTGTCCGAGTAAGAAAGAATAATATCCAGTGCAAGGTTTATTCGTTTACTTACGGTATTGGAGCTTTTGCCGTGAAAGCGTTCGCCATGCTCTACATTTATACTTGTTCTTTTAAAACCCACCCAACGTGCCATTGGCGAAAAAGCCCTCATGGGTTCCTTCATTTCCTTAATAACCTCTATAACTTTAATACTATAAATACCAAAATTAGCAATGGTGGCATCGTGTTTTATACCGGTAAGGTAACTGTATATGCTGTAAAATAAACGGGATAACGTTTTTGTCCAAAAAGTATCTTTACGGTTATGGCGTTTAGCAAAAACAATATCATAGCCTTCCAGCGCCTTTTTATACAACGCTGTAATCTCCTCCGGCCTGTCCTGCAAATCGCAATCCATTACTACTATCCAATCGCCGTTGCAAAAGTCTAATCCTGCAGTAATAGCGTGCTGTTGCCCAAAATTGCGGCTTAATTTTATTCCTTTTACTTGTTTATTGGTCAAGCATATTTCAGAAATAATTTTCCAGGATTGGTCCCTGCTGCCATCATCTACCAAAACTATCTGGCAATTTTCAAATACGCCAGCTACCGAATTTTTTATCCGGTTAATTAATTCGTGCAGCAAATTTTCGGCCTGGTAAACTGGTATTACGATTGATAGCGACATAATTAGTTGCTCTTAAATTTAAGCGTATCCATTAAAAATAATAATTTTTACCCAATATAGAAGTCCCCATGCAAAATGTAAAATAAATGCCCCGCCAATTATATACTGTTGCATTTTATTGAGCCGGTTAAATTTTATATCATTTATTAAATGCAGTAATAAACAAAAAAATAAAAGATAGGCAGCCACCACAACCTGCCAATAAAAGTTTGCATGAAATTTACGATAGCCATCCTCGGCAAATAATGCATAGATGGCTACAGCTGCTCCATAATTAACTGCCGCAAACTGCACCAGTCTGTTTTTTAAAACAGCGGCTTTTGAAAAAATTAGATATACAATTGGAAAAAAGCAGGAAGTGAAAATTGCAATGGGAACGCTATTAGAAAAATATTGCCACACTTCTAAAGGTGAAATGATAACCCCTGAATTTTTATCTTTATCCACCACACTGCTGGTGTAGTTTAATTTATAAATTATGTAATACTCCATTAAAATAAAAACTATGCCGGCCAAAAACGGAAAGAGTTTTGGGATACCTTTTAAAAAATGTTTTTTACGTATACTAATTAAGCCCCAGCATAAAATAGCTGAGGGAATAAGCACAAATAAAAAACTGGGTTTTATCAATACATTTAATATTATGAGCATAAGAATATGCCATTGCAAATTTTTAGTGTGTTGTTCTTCAAAAATGAGCTGATAAGTTTTAAAAAATAAAATTACAGCGAATGGCATTAAAAAAATTACTGTAGAGTTATGCCATACATTAGGTGCAAGCTGGCCAATGTAAAAGGTTTTTTCGGTAAAAATATTTAAACCCGGCAGGCAAAATATAAACAGCATTACCACAGATAGCATAAAAACTGCCGGTGAATTTTTTTCTATTGCTGTATATTTTTCTATATAAAATTTATTAAGAAAATATTTTGCAGTAATGGCGGCGCTGATAAGAAATACCGAAGCACCATAATACAAAAAAGTATATTTTGAAAAACCTGCCAGCAAGGCTACCAATAAAAAATATAAAAAGTTAGGGGTTACTTTATCGTGGTTTACAGCAAAGGAATGGGCTATAGCTGCATGAGGTTGTACATCAGTATCTACCCGTAATAGCAGTATTATACAATAGTAAATACAAAAAACAGCAAACAACAATATGCCCAAAAGCCAAAGCGATTTATTTTTAAATTTTTCTTTAAGCATATTGAGTATTATAAATCCTATAAAACTTTTCCTTCGCTAAAGGCAGAAACGGTTTCACCTTTCATTGACCTGCTTATAGCACTATCCATAATTCTTTCGGCATAAGGACGTGAAATATTATTGAGCTCTTCTGTTTTGGTTTGTATTAAATTTTTATCTTCCATTTGCAGGGATAGTTGCAATGCCTGCATAGCCAGCGATGTGTCGCTGAGTTCCTGTGGCAGCAGCAAAGCAATATTTTTTTGAATAAATTTTTCTGTGGTTTGCAGCAACTGCTCTGCTTCTGTTGTTGCTTCGGCCAATGCACGGCGGGCAATATCCTGCTCGGCATTTTGCATGGAATCCAACAGCATTTTTTCTACCTGCTCATCGGTTAACTCATACTGCGGCTGCACCTGTATGGCCTGCTCCACACCACTTCTTAATTCTTTTGCATTTACTGCTAATATCCCATCTGCATTAATTATAAAACTCACTTCTACTTTGGGCAGCCCTGCAGGCATGGCAGGAATACCAGATAAATTAAACTCCGCCAACTTGCGATTATCAGCAACCATATCTCTTTCGCCCTGGTAAACTGAAATTTTTATCCCGCTTTGCCCGTCTTTATAAGTGGTGTATTGCCTTGAGGCCTTTGCAGGAATTTTACTATTTCTGGGCAGCAGCACATCCATTAACCCACCCATAGTTTCCAGCCCTAATGAAAGTGGCGTTACATCCAGCAACAACACATCTTTAGTATTTCCCGCTAAAATATCTGCCTGTATTGCTGCACCCAATGCCACCACTTCATCAGGGTTAACGCTATCATTAACTGGCTTACCAAAAAAATCGCTTACCAGTTGTTTTACCAATGGTGTTCTTGTGCTTCCACCAACCATTATCACTTCATCAATTTCTTTTTTAGTGATACCTGAATCTTTTACTGCACTGGCGCAGCAAACAATTGTTTTATCAATGATGGGTTGTATTATTTTTTGCAACGCCTTTTGTGTAAGCGTAATGGTTTGCTCATTAAATGTGGCTGTAAAATTATCTCCGCCAGTTAAATATTTTTTAGCGGTTTCTGCCACTATCCGCAATTGTTGGGTAACTGTTTCGTCTGCTACCGAAAAACTATTTTCATTTATCCAGTGGTTAACAATAGCCATGTCAATATCATCGCCGCCTAAAAAAGTATCGCCATTGGTAGCTAATACTTCAAAAATACCGTTGTTAATAGTGAGTATAGAAATATCAAAAGTGCCCCCACCAAAATCGTATACGGCAATAGTTTTTATTTCGTGTTTTTGTAAACCAAAACCATAAGCCAAACTGGCTGCTGTAGGTTCGTTAATAATCCGCAACACATCAAGACCGGCAAGTTTGCCGGCATCCCTGGTTGCCTGCCGCTGGGCATCGTTAAAATATGCAGGCACAGTTATTACTGCTTTTGATACAGCGGTTTTTAAAATATGTTCAGCCTTTGTTTTTAATTCTTTTAAAATAAGTGCCGAAAGATCTACCGGCGAATAAAATTTATCCTCTACCTGAACTTTTACCAGCCTGCCTTCGTCATTGATAATTTTGTAGGCGAGTTTATCAGTATCAGTAGTTACGTCTTTATAGGTTTTTCCCATCAACCGCTTTGCCGAAAAAATGGTATGTGCCGGATCGCTGACTAAAAATGGTTTCGCTTCCTCTCCTACTGCTGTATTTCCCGTTTTATCAAAATGTATAACAGAAGGCACCAGCGAGCTGCTGTCATGCTCTTTAAGTGCAACAGGTTGTTTACTTTCAGGATGAATGATGGCCACTAAACTGTTGGTGGTGCCTAAATCTATCCCCACAATAATATCGTTTTGCTGCAAACTGCCTGTGGCTATATTGATAGCTATTTTAGCCATGTATTTTTTTTTGCGAAGTTAATGAATAAGAATGGGTAAAACTTAAGCGGAAAAGCATACCGCTGATTATTACTTTACGTTATCGCCACTGATAATAGCGGAGTATTTTATTTTTTTTCTGATAAAATATTTCTCAAAAAAGGCGTATGAAACAGCTGCTATTAATATAGCGATACTTATTGCCAGCGGGTAAACCAAAATATTGCGTGGATAGTTTACAAATAAACACAGTTTAACCGCACAAACTATTGCCAGCGGATGAAACATGTATAACCCGTAGGATATTTTACCTAAATAATTAAAGAGTATATTTTCCAGGCTAAAAAGCGATTTGGGATTTGCTGCAAAATTAAAAACCTGGTATCCCAGTAAGCTGGCGTATATTTCGTTATTAAAAAATGTGAAATAATAACCGGCCCAAATTAATACTAGAAGAATCAGCAGTGCTAAAATTTGAATAGCCGGGCTGAATAAAGCTTTTTTAAGTTTTTCTGCATTGGCAGTTTTATTAAATACAAGCCAGGCATATAAGCCTCCTATTGCCATGCAACTTATAGGAAACCTTGACCAGATTAAAAACCCAATTTTTATGTATTTATGCTGATAAGGAATGTACCGAAGCAAATAATATATGCCTAAATAAACAATAAGTACTCCAATAAAAATTATTGATTTGTTTTTTATTTTCTTAAATAACACAGGCCAAACAAAATAAAATTGCTCCTCTGCCCCAATCGTCCAGCTGTGGGTAGCATAAGGTATAAACCCTAAAAAATCCATTACCATATTAGGCAGAAAAATACAATAGAAAAAGAGTTTTAAAAAAAGCCTCGACCAAATTACGGCAGCATCGTAGCCGTTAAACACCAGGAAATTAATGAATGGAAAAACAAAGAAAGCCAGTGCGATAGTTAAGAAATATAAAGGCCAAATTCTTAATGCTCTGCGTATGTAGAAAGACTTCACTTTTACAGTACCCGTTAATTTTATTTCGGTTAGTAACAAATAAGTAATTAAAAACCCACTTAATGCAAAAAAAAGAATAACGCCTGACTCTGCATTAACAGGGGAAACATAAATGGGTGAAAATTTTTCACTTGCTCCAACCAAATTTACAAATTGCGGCACATGACTAACCAACACCACCATTGCTGCTATACAACGTAACCCATTCAGGTTTTTAAAATAAATTTTATTTTCCATTTTTGATGTGTGTAAAAATACCCACTTATGTCTAATAAAAAAGAGGCTGCAATGAAGCAGCCTCTTTACTGTGCAAATCTATTTAGCATTAACGGATAAGAACCATCTTACCATATCCTTTAGTAAAATATTTATCAGTTTTATCGCCATCGGCTTTATACTTGTCAAGCGATTGGCCATTTAAATTAGTTAATACCCGGTACAGGTAAACACCATTGGCCAGTTTGGCTCCATACATATCGGTACCTTCCCATTTAAAGTCGGTAATATTTCTGCCAATATGCAACGGGCCCAGTTCATCTTTTGTAATTTCTCTTACTACTTTACCGCTAATGGTTAAAATTTGTATCCTGATATTTTGCGGCACTTCGCTGCCAGTTACTGTAAACACAAATGCTGTAGAGCTGGTAAACGGATTGGGATAGTTAAGCAGGTTTGATATCATGGGTTTGTTAATAACACTGAACATTACATGATAATCCAGCGCTCCTGCCTTATTACCCACTACATCTTTACCCGAAACAATCAATTCGTAATCGCCATCAACGGGGAAGTGAGGCGTAAAGTCGATACTTGCGCTGTTGTCTCCGCTTGTAAGATTAGCCGGGTTAAAACGCATACTGTCGCCAAAATTATAATTACGGATGGTGTTATCGGGATAGCGTACCTGTACTTTTATGGATGCGGTATCAGTTAAAGCCAGCGATTTACTTTCATCTTTTAATTTAATATAGATATGAGGTTTTGAGGCCACGATATCTTTATTTAAGATGTGTACACCGTCAAAAGTTACGTCCAGCAAAGGGTTAAAATTATCCGCCCTTACATAAAAATCTTTAAACAAAATATTGTTGTAGTGCAACAGTTCGGGCTGGTCGTTATTGGGGTTTACCTCAACAAATAAAGTATTATTGCCACCATAGTCTTTGGTATCAATCCGGTATTGAATACTGAGGGTATCACCGGCTATTAATATTTTTCCTTTAGGAATATTTATAACATGCGGCAGGTTGTTATTATCAGTAATTACAAACTTAAATTTCATACTGCTGTCGAACGGTGTGGGGCTGATATTTTTAAAAGCAACTTTAAAATCAATAAACTCACCCTGGTCAACAGTGTCTTTCATCTGGAATAAGATGTTAGGGGCAATAGCACCTTCTGGCACCATCTGGCCATTAACCCGCCAGTAGTGCAACTGGTAAGGAGTGGCCAAATCAAAATCGCTGTTATACATTTTTAACTGCAGGTATGGAAAGAGTGAAGCATCTACAAAATTTAAGGAAGTATCTCTTGCGGATGTAATTGTTTTTAATAAGGTAGATGTGCCGGCATTATTGATACCGTATACACCTACATTAGTTACATCTGCCGTTGGTGTTTCCTGGCTTGCACCTCTCCATTGCAAAAATTCCCATTTTTTTGATGGACCAAATACAGGAGAAGTAATAGTGCCTTCGCCCTGCTTTCCAAAAATATTGAACTCAATAGAATTTCTATCGAAAATACCTTCACTCATGCTGTAATGAGGAGCATAATTTGCACCATCATTTTTCTTATAAGCAAATGTCCAGCATCTTGCTCTGTTGAATGAATCTATTATAGCAAAACCTGCATTCTTTAACCTGGCAACAATGGTATTACTGGCGCCGTAAAGTGGTGTGTCTTGCGCCTGCCATTGATCTACATAAGGACTGGGAAAATAAGCACTAGAGCTATTTTTTACAACAACGTAATATCCTGCAGGCACCGAATCCATAAAATCCACCATCTTTTTTCTTCCCGCTGATGACATATAAGAATATTCGAAATTATACTCTTGCTGAGTGCTGAAAGGACTTACACTTCCCCATCTTCCGGGTGTTCCGGCTTTGGCATTTTTTACAGGATCTAATGATGCAGGATTAAACATATAAAACACAATACTTAAACCATCCGATACATCCTGGATATATTGTGCGCCGTTAATCTGCAAATTAAACTCACTACCCTGAGCCAGACTGGTAGGAAACATTCCATTATTAGAAACGATTAATGAAGTACGTGGATTAAATTTTAGAGAACGTGAGGTACTGTCTAATGTAATATTGGTATATCCTGATTTTAACTTTTGGTATAAATGAGATTGATTCCAGCCACTGGTACTGTTTGGTAAATACACAAAAGAAGCGGTGTTCCAAATAATGGTAGCATTACCGACAGGCACCATGGATGTTCTCCAGTAATACACTGTGCTATCAGTAAATGTAATATTGGTAGGTTTAAATTCAATTACGCCGCCAGCACCAGAAGCATTGTAGGTTTTTTTAAAAGCTGAATTGAAAAGTTCCGTAGTGTCCATCTCCATTACATATTGGCGTAATGGCACCAATGGGTTTGCTGTACTGGCATTAAACGTAATATTCTGCTGAGTTACTATTCCAAAATTTGAAGGATATATCGGACGTAACTCATCTTCGTAAATGTAAAAATCTTTTTCGGCGGTATTATTTAATTCAGAAAGTTCGGTTACTTTTCCATCTACATCCAGCGTTACAATAATTTTGTTCAGGCCTTTATCAGTTACCGGATTAATGGGTACTACCATCACAACCGAATCGCTGTACCTTAAAGCACGTATTACCTGGTTAAATAAAACTCTGGTGGTATCGTTAGGTAATTTGCGTTTTACAGTAACTCTTATAGAATCATTAATGGCTTTGCCAATGTTTAGCATTTTTACATTAAGGTTAAAACTGGCATCGGCAACAGAAATAATAGAAGGGCTTATTTTGATCAATTGCTCTTCAACAATATAATCGGGTTTAGGATGAGTATTAATTCTTAATGCAGGATCGCCCTGCAGGGTTAGTTCTTCTAAATGTATACGGGTATAATAATCCAGCGAAGCAGGGTTGCTGCCCAAAGATTGTATAACCGCTTTTAATTGTGCGCCTACAGTACCACCATAATCATCTTTACAAAATTCTTTATAAAAACTGGTGTTGTAATAATTTAAGAAAGGCTCGATACCAAAATGAGAATCTGCAAAAAACCCAATACTTCCCTTCTGGCTGGCAAAGGTGTATTTTTCTGATAACGACATACTGCCGGCTACACGTGTAGGATCAAAATTAAAAAAGTTACCGGCACTGCAACCACTTACATTAAAGAAAGGATATTTTCCCTGGTTTAAATAAGTTTCGGGAGTGCTTAAATTAAATGCTAGAGTATTGGCCGAAGAGTGACCAAAGTAAGTTATAAAACTAAGCCCTTCTTTAAACAACTGATCTACCCTTGCACTGCTGGCTTCCTGCACTGTACCCGAACCTGATTTGGCAAAGGTTTCTACATGAGCGCCAAACAAAGTATCTTCTGCTACATTTTTATATTGATTAAGGTGCCCTACAAAAGATGCGGTTTCTATACTATCGATTCCACCTGAAATGTGCACCATGTTCTTCATCCATGCTTTTGCCGCAATAGTTTGTGTGGGTGATTGCTGTGCCTGCTCATATTCTTTCATTTTTTGCAGGTAGTTACCCACTTCATTGCCGGTGATGGCACCAATGCGGCCAACCGGGATAAGTGGCACAACTGTACCCGGATTGCTTACCAATAAAATATCGGAGGCGGGCCATCCAAATGTAGGTACTAAATTAAGTTTATCAGCATCTGGCGAAGCCTGGTTATTGTAGTAATCGTTATACACTATGGCCCTGCCAATTAAAAAAACAAATTTTGGTTTGTTGGCAAAACTTTCGGAAGCATAGCGTGCAAAATCTCTGATGGCACTTGGGTGACGTTTGATACCAAAACCAAACTGATCAGTTAGCTCTTCAATATCATACACTTTGGCTGTATAACCACCGCCTGCGGCAGAGCTGCGGTATTGGCGGTATTGATCTACATAATTAATACCACTGCCATTGTTATATAACACAGGATTACTGATGATAATGTAATCGGCCTGGTTAGCAGGAACGGAAATATTTAAAAATGTTTTTGCAGTTAATGCAGGAATAGTAAGCATGTTTGCTGTTTCCTGGCTCATTAAATTGAATTTGCGTATAGGCTCTGCCGATGCAGGTAATTCAAATTTTACCTGGCCGGGGGTACTGATATTTCCCAAATACCTGCGGCCATTTGTTCCATCATACAATACGGGCTCCACGCCATTACTGGTAAAATTATTTATTACCAGGTAATTGCCTGTAGCCGATGGCGCTAATTCAAAATAAAAATTCTTTAGGTCGTTAAAGTTAAAAGTAGCCGGGTAAGTAACTGTATAAACCGGCACAACAATACGATCGCTGCCGCTGTTAGAAGAATTTTCTCCCCTGATGTTTAACCCTATAAAAGACGGGCTGGTAAGTACAGAATTAGGTAGATTTCTTACCGTGTCTTTATGATAACTGTAAAAAGGCATGGGATTAATGGAGGGCAAAACCGGGATGCCATTTATTTTGGCGCCAAGGTCCCTGGTGTACAAAGCGTTTCCAAATGCTGAAATGGTAAAAGTTACATTATTGGCCGGGCCTCCGGTAAAACGGTTAATGCCAAACGTTACATTACTTAAAGGGCAACAGCTATTAATATCCCTGCTGCTCCAGCCTTCGCCAATATCAAATGCCGAGGAATATACATGCTCTCCCAAAATTGCGGCATAGCCACGATTGATATTATCCCTGTAATGCTGCTCGATGCGGCGCATGAAGTATGCATCTGGCGTAAGGGTTGTACCCGCAACCGGGTTAGGGCTTTGCAGGTATCGTAAATTACTGCCACTGGTATTTACTGTTAAAAAATAAGTAGCTGTATCAGAGAACAAACTGTATTTATCATCTAACTGAAAAGCTGTATCACGGTACAAAATTTTATCAGCTTTACCGTCATTCATCTCTCCCCAAAATTCCAGATAATCGGTATTACTCATTGTTCCGCTGGGTACAGAAGTATATATTCTTACCTGTTTACCATTGCGCCACAATTGAAAATTTTGTGCCGGTGTACTGCCCAGGCCAGCAGCGGCAAGCGTAGGCTGGTAAATACGGCAAAGCGTATCTTTAACTATTTTAAATTTATAATAGGTTTTACTATAATCAATCCAGCCATTATTTAATTGCGAAAAGCCTGTAACCACAAGCAGTGAAACTAAAGCAGTAAATAAAAATTTTTTCATATCAGGTTCTATTAAAATTATTCTTTTTCTTTTTTAACCAGGTTTATGCGCAAAGAAAATATATGTGTGTATAACGGATTAGATTGGTTGGCTAAATTGGTAAATGCATAATCTATCATCACATTTTTTACTTTAAAACCGGCACCAACACTGGGCTGATAGATCCACAC
This sequence comes from Ferruginibacter sp., assembly GCA_043756235.1. Taxonomy (GTDB): domain Bacteria; phylum Bacteroidota; class Bacteroidia; order Chitinophagales; family Chitinophagaceae; genus Ferruginibacter. Next base: position 15,679 of record JAYURK010000069.1, read on the forward strand.
TCTTTTTTGATTGGTAGTATCACCATCAGCCAGGGCTTTTTGAAAATTGGTAATCCCTCCTCTTACAAAAAATACATCTTTAATATTTGCTTCAATCCCTCCGTGGGGATCTACACTTACCGGATCGCTGCTGAGTACCGTATTTCTTTTGCCATCAAAAGTTATATCCAGGTTTGCTTCGGCCAAAATGCTTACGGCTTTGCCCAGTTTAAAATTATAACCACCGCCAATTACCAAACGTGGGGCGGTAAGCTCTGTTGATTTTACAGGTATTTCATTTTTAGTGAGGTATAAAACTTCTTTTTCTTTATCGGTAAATTTAAACGACCAGGCATTAAAGGTGGTGGTTAAATCACGGGCCACAACCCCAAAATGACCTCTTTTGCCATGCATTTGTATACCGGCATCTACACCAAAACCCCATGCAGTAGCAAACGAGCCTACTTTACGGTATATCACTTTTGCATTTACACCAAAACTGATACTTTTAGTTTCGGTGGCTTTAATATTTTGTGCAAACGAAAAAAGAAAGGCCCAGTCGGCGGAGGAAAAAGTTTTTATATTGTTATAATTGATGCTGCCATCGGGCTCTACCAGGTAAAGCGTATTAGGAATATCATCCACCGCAAAACGAAGAACCGATAGACCGATAGTTCTTTTATTATCCTGAATGGGAATAGCCAGTGAAGCATAATCGTACTTGGCAATGCCGGCAAAATAATCGGCGTGCATTAAATTAAGGTTGGGATTATCTTTTACGCCTACCAAACCGGCAGGGTTCCAATAGCCCGCCGTAGCATCTTTTACCGAGGCCACCTGCGCATTGCCCATAGCAAGGCCCCTGGCTCCGGCACCAATATTTAAAAATTCGTTGGAGTATTTTCTGAATTGAGAAAAGCTTATTGCCGGAAAAAACAATAATAGCAGAAAACGTGATTTTATACCTATTCTCATAATGTAGCCCGGGTTATCATGTGTATTTTAAAAGGATATAACTGATGAAACGTATTTACACCTTGTTAATTGTGTTCGTATGCTAAATAAAATTAAACAATATATTGGGTACTCTGTCAATATATTTTCGGCGTTTGAGGCCGGTACAGTAAGACCTCTGTAACTTTCAAATGGATGCTTTGCTGCAAATATTTAATTCTTCACTATAAATAAGGTTGCAAAAAATTGGTTGAAGCAGCTTTAAGGAAACACCTATGAGGTTTTATGGTTTTTTATAAGCATTTTTGCCAAAATTATTGCGTAGGTAATTACGCAAATGATGGGTTAAGAGTTTTACAAATAATTTTTTATGCAAGATTTAATTGAAGAATTACAATGGCGGGGCATGG
>JAYURK010000070.1:0-16888 GCA_043756235.1 Ferruginibacter sp.
AATGAAATCCGTAAACTTCGGTATTGATTTAGGTACCACCAACTCCCTTATTGCCAAATACGAAAACAGCAAAGTGCATGTTTATAAAAACCCTGTGGGTCAAAAAGAAACATTAGCTTCAGTTGTAGCATACCGCCCCGACAGAATATTAATTGGTGATAAAGCAAGAGACTATTTAGCAAAAGATGCCGTAAATGTTTTTGGTGGCTTTAAACGCAAAATGGGTACCGATGAAAAATATTATGTTGTAAACATTGATGAGAATGTTACACCGGTTGAACTCTCCACACTTATACTTAAAGAATTAAAAAAGTTTGTACCGCCAACCCAAAATATTGAGGCGGCTGTAATTACCATTCCTGCATCGTTCGACAGTATGCAAAGCAATGCCACTTTAAAAGCCGGCCAGGATGCAGGTTTTAAAGAAGTTTTTTTATTGCAGGAACCTATTGCCGCATGCCTCGCTTTTTTTAATGAAACTGCTGTAAATGAAAAACCAGATGGCTACCGGCTGGTGTACGATTTAGGCGGCGGCACTTTTGATGTGGCCTTAGTAAAATCTAACCAGGACGAATTAAAAATTGCAGACCATGAAGGCAATAATTTTTTAGGCGGAATGGATTTTGATTTTGCTATTATTGACCAAATAATTATTCCGCAAATTATTAAACAAACCGGCATACAAAATTTTGAAGAAGAGTTTAGGGTAAAATATGGCAAATACGAAATGCTGTATTACCAGGTAATGTATTATGCCGAAGAAGCTAAAAAAGAATTATCGCAATCGCCATCAACTGTTGTAGAATTTTCTGCCATACTGGATGATAAAGATTATGATTTTTATTTTGAGATAACAAGGGCACAGGCAGATGAAATATTTTTACCTCTTGTAAATGAAACTATAAAACTATTGCACAAAGTTTTAGAAAAAAACCGGCTTGTCTCAAATGATATTGCCGAAATAATTTTGGTAGGCGGCAGCACTTTTTTACCACAGGTAAGGGAGCAACTTTCTTTGCAAACCGGCATTACTTTAAATTATGCAATCGACCCTACCACATCAGTTGCTATTGGTGCCGCATACTATGCCGCCAATAAATATTACGAACCTGCTGCAACAATAATTTCTACCGAAGAAAAAATAGTGGATGATTTACTGGCCACAGTTGATTTTGATGATACCGATCTGCAACTTGCAGTAAACTACAGCAGATCATCCAGGGATAAAGAAGAAGTGTTATTAATTACCTGCAGCGGCGATTACGAAAATAAAACCTGCCGCATTACCAGGGCAGATGGTGGTTTTGATACCGGATTTATAAATTTAAAATCGAAGAAGACAGAATTTTTACCACTGATACCAGGCGTTAATAATTTATTTACTTTAAATGTTTACGATAATAACAGTAATGAAATTGTTAGTCTTAAAAAAGAGATCTGCATTACGCAGGGCATGTACAACATCGACGGGCAACCGCTGCCACACGATATTTGTATTGAAGTGGATGATGTAGAAAATAAAACTACAAAAATGGAAGCCATCTTTGAACGCAATTCGCTGCTGCCCCAAAAAAGAACTTTGTACAGGGAAATTTCTAAAACAATAAAAAAGGGAAGTAAGGATACCATCATCATAAATATTTTAGAAGGCGATAAAAATTCACGGCCGTCTTCTAACCTTACCATTGGTTGTATTGAAATTTCGGGTAAAGACCTGCAAACTGATTTAGTAAAAGGATCGGACATTGAAATACAAATTCATCTGACAGATTCCAGGGTTTTAAATACGGTAGTTTATTTGGTAATGACACAGCAGGAGTTTAAAAATGTTTTTTCTATTTCGGAAAAACAAATAAATACTGCCCGTTTAAAAGAACAATACCTGTTGCTGGAAAATGAATTAGTGGATACGGTTAAAGCTTTTCAGTATAATGAAGATACCGTGTGGGAAATAAAAGCCACCGCACTTTTAGAAGACCTGCAAACAGTAAAAGAAAAATTATTTAAGTTAAACGATAAAGACAAGTCGGACGAAAAATATATCATTGCCGAAAAAATAACCCGTGCATCGCAGGATTATGATAAGCTGGGCGGCAACGAAAGAATAGCAGGACTGATTGAAGAATATTTTCATGCTAAAGAAGGCATACTGCAGGTTATTACTACAGCCGATTTTGAAAAAGAAGAATTAAAAAAACAATTTTTAAAAATTGAACAATCAGAAAGTTCGTTTATCAACTCAAAAAATGTTTCGGTTATAGAAAATAAATTGCGCCAGTTAAATGAAGTGTACTGGAAAGCATTAAGCAACACTACCAGTTTTTTAATTACCCGTTTTATAGAATATAAAAATTGCGATGCGGATGAATTTAAAGATTACAATGCTGCAAAATCAATAATGAAAATGGCTGATGTTGCCCTTGAAAAAGAACGCTACCCGGAATTCCGCAGGCATGTGTTCAGTATTTCGGGCCTGCTGCGTACCGCTCAATTTAATAACCATATCGATTTTAAAGGAACCGGCATTGGCTAATAAACAATACATATCTCTCATACGCTTATTGCAGCATTGCAGTATTGATACCGAAGGTGAAATAAATTTACCACGGGTAAAAAAGCAACTGGTTGCAGAATTTGGTTTTGCTAAAACCGGCTTTATAGAAGTGGATGATTACACGTACAACAAAACAGATGTACTGGAAGAAATTGAACAGCCCGATTTTACAGAGCGATTAAAATTTCACCAGCGTATTTGGCAAAGCAAAAACATTCTTTCTCTTTTAGAAAACAACAGTACTTCGCTTGCTGCATTAAAAAATGATTTTGATAAATTTCAAAACGATAAAAAGTTTGATGAATTTTTCTCACCTTATTTTGCCGCACCTTTCAATCATATCAGCCGTGGTTTATTAAACGAGGGAAAATTATACAATTTGTCTACCTTACTTTTATTTGAAGAATTTTTGCAGCCTGCCCACAGGGAAGAAGCTTTTAAAGCTATTCGCATTTTTTTAGATGATAACCTGCATGTTTTTAAAAATGTAAGTGTTGCAAACTACAACAGCTTCAGGCCAAAACTTAAGCATTGGCGCACTTCGGGCTGGGATGCTTTTATTAATAATTTACCTGATGACCTGTATGAATATAAAAACGCCATTGCGTTTGAGTTAATTAATCTCACCGTAAAAATTCAAAAAACAAATAAACAAGACTGCAAAATTATCAGTGCAGGACTGGTGCATGTGCAGGGTTTATCTGAAAATTTAAGAGAAACTATTTTAAATAATGATGGTGTTTTTAATGCCAAAGTAAGTGTCGGCAATTACAGCTGGGCAATTTGGGTGGGCATAATTTTATTAAAAGTGCTGAGTACCGGTGGATGTAATTAATTTTATTTTGCTTTAGTACTACCCTTTATCAATCTATTGGTATTTTAAAATATCTTTTCTTTAACCAAATTTCAAAAAGCGGATCATTAAGGGATATTTGTTTACCCAACACATCAATGATCTCATGATTTTGCAGTGCAGCTTTTAACCGTGTTATGTTAGCCGAAGTGCCCAAATTATAACCCTGTAACACCGCTGTACTTCCAAATGCCGTTTCGCCATTGCACAATGCTTTTAAAAAATTTAATTGATAATTGGTAAGCATATCTACTTCTTTTTGATACAATATTGTATACTGATCCAGTAATTCTTCTATTGCTTCAAAAAAATCGGTTTCTGTGGCTGTCTTTGTTGTATGTTGCCATACTACCTGCGATAATTGCTGTACATAATAAGGATGATTTTTCATGACCCTTGCAATTTTTTCAGCCAGCACCGCAGAAATTTTTTTGCTTGTCGCGGTAAAGCGGCCGGTTATGTAAGGTATCCAATGACTCTCTTCTATTTTTTCTAAAAAAAGTATTTCACCAAACCTGTAAAAAGGCATTGTATTTTTTGTAAAAAAATCCATCATCAAATGCCTGCGGCTGCCATATAATACATAGTTGGCTTTTTGATGCTTTTGCCAGTGTGCCCTTAATTTTTTTTGAAAGGCAATACCATCTTCCATAAAACTTATATTCTGAAACTCGTCTACACAAACTACTACCTGCACATTTTTTTTTCGGGCAATTTTTTCAGGTAAATCCAGCACTTCTGAAATATTCTTCTTTAAATCTTTCCAATTAAAGGAAAGTTCAATTTCGGCAGCAGGGTCTGGCGATAATGAAACAGATGGCACAAGCTGTTTAAAAATGCTTTTTACATTGCGTACCGCATCTTCAAAATTGCTGGAAGCTGCTTTTATTACTGCAGAGGAGAATAATTCTAAAAACTCTTTCTCAGTACGGATATTATAAAGGTCTAAAAAACAAAAAATAATTTTTTTGTTTTTTTTCTTCATTTCATTAGTGGTGTGTAATAATAAAGACGATTTACCCCATCTGCGTGGGGATACCAGGATACAGTTTATCCCTGCATTGATTTGCATTTCCAACCACTTCATTTCTTTAGTCCTGTTAGTAAAATAGTCGTCTTCGGCTAATTTACCATAGTTAAAGGGCCTGCTCATGATTTATATATTTTCCTAAAATTACAAACAAAACTGTTACAAACAAAGTTGTTACAAACAAAACTGTTACAGATTGCGTTCCTCCTTTTTACAGCCTTCTAAAAAATCTTTTATGCCCAGCACAATCTTATCAGCAATTTGCTGCTGAAAGTTTTCGTCCAGTATTTTCATTTCATCTTCGGGGTTACTTAAAAATAAAGTTTCTACCAAAGCATTAGGATACTCAACAGGGCTGTTGAGCATAAAATTAAAACTGCCGGTGTTGCCGTATTCTTTCAATCCTAACTCCAGCATGCGTTTATAAATATCATGGCTTAAATTTTTAAAACCGATGTAGCGGTAAAAAGTGCTGGTGCCGCTAACTCTTATCGGGTCACCTGCCGAATTTAAATGAATGCTGATTAACAGATCCGGCATACTGTCGCGGTAAAATAAAATGCGCTCTTTGTTATCAAAAAATCTGTCCGTTGTACGGCTCATGATAACTTTTGCACCCTGCTGCGTTAAAGCATTTTGTAATTTTAATGCAACAGCCAGCGATAATGCTTTCTCTGATGAACCCGTTGGCCCGCCGGCACCAGTATTACTGCCGCCATGGCCGGCATCAACCGCAATGGTTAAATTATTTAAGGCTAAATTTTGTGGCTGACGTTTTATTTTTATAATTAAATTATTGCCGCGGTAATAAATTTGATGGCCCCAATGCTGCGGATGTTTTAATTCAATCGTAACCCTGAAGACATCTTCTGCATTTTGCTCGTAATAAACATTTTTAATTTCTTTTACATTTTCCAATTGTGTTATCCAGTTGGTATTATTGGTAGCGCCAAACACATCCACTACAATTTTTGAGGGATCGATCAACTGAAAAGATTGGTAAGCCAATCTTGTAAATAAACCCACGGTTACATAATCGTACATGGAATCGCCATAGGCTCTTAAACTGCTGGTAAGCGATTCAGGGGTAAAATTTCCTTTAGGTAAAAACTGTATCAAATCGTCATCAATAAAAGCAGTGCGGTATTTAGTTAACTGCACCTTATATTTTGTATCTATTTTGCCAACAATATTTAATTGCACCATCGAATCTATATAACCAATTTTTGCACCGCCTAACCTGTCTTCTCCCAAACCAAAAAGCAAATGCGCCAATCTTCCTTTAGTAACCGCAATAGTGGGGTTAAAAGGCGAAAACATAGAAAGGGTATTTTTAGATTGCCTTGTTACAGTTTTGCCTGCTGAATCTGTAATGGTTACCGGAATTTTTTCCATCAAAAAATTATCAGATTCTTTTACTGCATATTCCCCCTGGTAAATGCCGGGCATGGCAACCGGCATTTCGTATAACACAATATTTTTACCGGCTATTACTTTGCAGCGGGTTAATGCCTTTACCCTGAATTTTATTTTATCGCCGGGTTGCAGCATTAAATTCCCTTCGGGAAAAGTTTCTATGCTGGCAATATCTAAAACTTTAACCGTATCGGGCGGCGGTGGCAATGTATAATTGTAATTAATTTTTTTTAGAAAAATTTTATTATCAATGGCTGTAGCTTCTATATTAAATATTGTATCGCCGGGTTTTAAATTTACTTCGTAAGCAAATGCACCCGTAGCATAAACTTTTACCTCGTTACCATTAACAGTAAGGCTGCAACTTTTGCAGGTGCTGCCAATTAAAAAATTACGTGACGATCGAACTGCATTTTGCTCTTTACCGAGAGTAACCAGTTTTATAAAAGGTTTTTCAGCAGTTTGAGAAAAGGCAATTGCAGCACTAATTAAAATTAAAAACGTGAGCGTAATTTTCATTGGGGAAAGTTAAACAGAAATTAAACTATAACTGCAAAATTATTTGCTAAAAAAAAAGTCATCGCTTTTGGCAATGACTAAAAAGTAATCAGTTATTAAAATATTACCAAGGGTATTTATTCTCTGCGATCATCTTATCTGCAATTCTTCTCCGGGCATCTTTACTGTTAAACGGTGCTGTTTTTGTAAAACGCTTTAAGCCCAGCAGCATCATACGTTGCTCATCGCCACCGGCAAAAGCATTAATGGCTTCTTTGCCGGCTTTGTTTACTTTATCCACTGCGTCATTTAAATAACAGCGCATCATATCAATTTGTATTTGTGCTGCAGCTTCGCCCTGTTTATCGGCCATTTTAATTACACGTAACAAAGTACTTTCGGCTTCAAAAGTTTCAATAGCCATATCTGCAATATTCATCAGTATTTCCTGTTCGTCCTGAATTTTCATCATCAGTTTTTGTACGGCTGCCCCTGCCACCATTAAAATACATTTCTTCATATTTACTATCGTTTTGCGCTCTGCTGCAAATGCACTTTCATCTTCATTGCCAAATTCAGGAATACTCATTAATTCTTTACTAACAGCCATGGCTGGCCCCATTAAATCCAGTTTACCTTTCATGGCTCTTTTTAAAATCATATCTACCGTAAGCAGGCGATTAATTTCGTTAGTGCCTTCGTAAATACGGTTAATGCGGCTATCTCTGTAACCACGGCTGGCCGAGTATTCGTCGCTAAAACCATTGCCGCCATGTATTTGTACACCTTCATCTACCACATAGTCCAATACTTCGCTGCCATGCACTTTTAATATAGCACATTCTACTGCAAATTCTTCTGCGGCACCCAACAAGGCCTCGTTAAAAGGTTTACCGGCATTTTGCATTTCAATTTCTTTATCATCTACCCATTTACTGGTGCGGTATAAAGCGCTTTCGCTTGCAAAAATGCGAATGGCCATTTCTGCCAGTTTATATTTTATAGCGCCAAAATTTGCAATGGCTGTTTTAAATTGCTCTCTTGTTTTTGCATAAACTAAAGAATCTGTTACCGACATTTTTGCACCGCCCAATGCAGCAGCACATAATTTTAAACGGCCAATATTTAAAATGTTGAAAGCGATGATGTGCCCTTTACCAATTTCGCCCAATAAATTTTCAAAAGGCACTTTACAATCCTGAAAATACAATTGCACCGTTGACGATCCTTTAATACCCATCTTATGTTCTTCGGGGCCCTGCGTAAATCCTTCCATTCCCTTTTCTATAATAAACGTAGAAAATTTATCGCCGTCAATTTTTGCAAACACGGTATATACATCTGCAAAGCCGCCGTTGGTTATCCAGCATTTTTGCCCGTTTAAAATATAATTTTTTCCATCGGCACTAAGCACTGCAGTTGTTTTTGCACCCAAAGCATCACTGCCGCTGTTCGGCTCCGTTAGTCCGTAAGCACCTTTCCATTCGCCGCTTGCCAATTTTGGAATGTATTTTTTCTTTTGTTCTTCTGTACCAAAATATAAAATGGGCAATGTACCAATGCCGGTATGTGCTGCAATGGCAACACTAAAAGAAAAACCACCGCCAAGGCCTTCATTAACTAAGGTAGATGTAATAAAATCTTTTCCCAGTCCGCCTAAAGCCTCGGGCACACTTGCACCCAATAAGCCCTGCTCACCAGCTTTAACCATCAACGATGGCATCAGCCCTGCTTCCATTTTATCAATCCTGTCTACAATGGGCAGCACTTCCGAATTTAAAAACTGCAGGCACATATCTTTTACCATCAGTTGCTCTTCATTAAAATCTTCGGGAGTAAAAGTTTCAAAGGCATTGCTTTCTTTAATTAACCATTCTCCACCTTTAAGCAGTGTAGTGGTTGAAGTTGTTGTGCTCATAAAATTTGTTTTGCCCCTAACCCCTAAAGGGGAACCAGAGTGTTATTATTTATAGTTTTTTTCAAGTTTTGTACTGCACTTTCGCTAAGGTAAAGTTCCCCTTTAGGGGCGGAGGGGCTGCGCTACTTCAAATTATCATACACCATCTGCAACACTTCCTTTGCAATTTCAATTTGCCCGTTAGTTACACCCTGCAACGCTTCGTTTAAAGTGGTGTTGGCTACTTCCATGCATTTTTCTTCCAGTTCTCTGCCTTCGTCGGTTAATACAATCATATTAATACGCCTGTCTTCTTTAGATGCATTTCTTTTTACCAGTTTTACTTTTTCCAGGTTATCCACCAATCTTGTAATGCTGGGTTTATCTCTAAAAGTTGAATCGCACAATTGTTGCTGGCTCAGGCCATCGGTTTTCCATAAATGATAGAGAACGCTCCACTGCTCAATCGTAATCTCTATATTAGCCTGTTTAAAATTTTTTTGCAGGCGCCGCCCAATTGCAGTGCTTGCTTTGCCGGTAATAAAGCTGTAGAGTTCGCCTTTTTTAAATTGGTTGTTTGGCATATAGTTGTTTATGCAACTAAACAAAGATAATAATTATTTTGAACCGTAAAAATTTATTTTTGTGTTACCGGCAGTAGTTTTTCATAGCATCATCGTTGTGTCACTCACTTATACGGCATACCTGTATGGAGCCCATCATAATCGTTATAGCTTTTATTTTGTTTTTGGCATATGCCATACTTATTATTTACTATCGCCAAAGCTGGAAATCAATTTTAGATTTTCGATTTTCGATTGCAGCTTTTCACCCAACCACAAAAATTTCAATTATCATTCCTGCCCGTAACGAAGCAGAGAATATAAAAAATTGTCTTGATTCCATAGTTAATCAATCTTACCCTAAACATTTGTTTGAAATATTGGTGGTTAATGATCACTCAACTGATAATACTGCGGCAATAATTTTAAGTTACGCATCACAAAATGTAAAACTTATTTCTTTAAAAGATTTTGTTTCTCCGGTTCAAATTAATTCTTATAAAAAGAAAGCCATTGAAATTGCAATACAACAATCAACCGGTGATTTAATTATAACTACAGATGCTGATTGCTTTGTGCCGCAAAACTGGTTGCAAACTATTGCTGCATTTTATGAAGAAAGAAAACCTGAATTTATTGTAATGCCTGTTGCTATTGATTGCAGCTTTAGTTTTATAGAAATGTTTCAGGCGGTAGATTTTATGACACTGCAGGGAATAACCGGCGCCTCAGTTTATAAAAAATTCCACAGCATGTGCAATGGCGCTAATCTTGCGTATACCAAAAAAGCATTTAATAAGGTAAATGGTTTTACCGGTATTGATACTATTGCCAGCGGCGATGATATGCTGCTGATGCATAAAATTTATAAACAATACCCTGATGGCATTGCCTATTTAAAAAGTAAAGAGGTAATTGTACATACTGCACCGGTAAAAACTATTGCGGAATTTTTTAACCAACGTATACGATGGGCAAGCAAGGCCGATAAGTATAATGATAGAAGAATTTTTGCGGTGCTGCTGCTGGTGTATTTGTTTAATTGTTTGTTGCTTGTTTTACCGTTTTTGAGTTTGATAAATAATGTTCAATATTCAATATTCAATACACAATCTTCAACTTTTGGAGTATGGTTGTTGTTACTGCTGTTAAAAACAATCACAGAGCTCTTCTTTATCCTTCCGGTTGCAAAATTTTTTAATAAACAAAGCCTGTTATGGCTATTTCCATTAATGCAGCCCTTACATATTATTTATACGGTTATAGCAGGTTGGTTGGGTAAGTTTGGTAATTATAAATGGAAAGACCGTAGTGTAAAATAAAACTATGGATTATAGAGAAATAGTAAATTTAAAAACTACAAATCCCCCTTTAGGGGATAGGGGCATTGTTTTAATTGGCGCTGGTATAATGAGTGCCACGTTGGCAATCTTTTTAAAAGAATTAATGCCTGATGTTTCTATAACTATTTTTGAGCGCCTGGATAAACCTGCCGAAGAAAGCAGCGATGCCTGGAATAATGCCGGCACCGGCCACTCCGCTTTTTGTGAATTAAATTATACCACTGTAAAAGAAGATGGCACCATTGATATCAGCAAAGCTTTAAAAATTGCATCGCAGTTTGAAATGTCCAAACAGTTTTGGGCTTACCTGGTGCAACAAAAATATATTTCAACGCCAAAAAAATTTATAAATAGTGTACCGCACCTCAGTTTTGTTTGGGGCGATGAAAATGTAACTTTTTTAAAAAATCGTTTTGATGCACTCACAAAAAATATTTTATTCAATGGTATGCAATTTTCCACCGATGCAAAGCAATTGCAAAACTGGATGCCTTTGGTAATGGAAGGCAGAGATGCTGAACAAAAAGTGGCCGCTACTAAAATGGACCTCGGTACTGATGTAAATTTTGGAGCGCTCACTGATGCTATGTTTGCCCATTTAGAAAATTTAAAAAATGTAACGTTGTATTTAAATCACGAGGTAAGAGATTTAGAAAAGCAGGATGATGGAGAATGGAAATTATCTGTAAAAAATTTAATTACAGATAACAGCATAAAAATAAATGCTGATTTTGTTTTTATCGGCGCCGGTGGTGGATCATTATCATTATTGCAAAAATCGGATATTGAAGAAGCCCAAGGTTATGGCGGCTTTCCTATCAGCGGGCAATGGCTGCGTTGCACCAACGAAAAAATTATTCAACAGCATGCGGTAAAAGTTTACGGCAAAGCGGGAGTAACTGCGCCACCTATGAGTGTACCTCATTTAGATACCAGAATCATCAATGGAAAAAAGGAATTACTTTTTGGCCCCTTTGCAGGTTTTAGTACCAAATTTTTAAAAAATGGCTCTTACTTCGATTTGCCAAAAAGTATGGAGTGGCATAATATGGTACCCATGCTTTCGGCAGGCTGGCACAACTTACCACTCACAAAATATTTAATGCAGCAGGTTACACAATCTGCCGAGGACAAGTTGAATGCATTGAAAGAATATTACCCCCATGCAAAAAAAGAAGACTGGGAATTAGTAATTGCAGGGCAGCGGGTGCAGGTAATTAAAAAAGATGATAAAGAAGGCGGCGTACTGGAGTTTGGAACTGAATTAGTTTGTGCTGCCGATGGATCATTAGCAGCTTTACTGGGTGCATCTCCCGGCGCATCAACAGCCGTTGCTGTAATTATAAATATTTTAAAAAATTGTTTTAAAGAAAATTTTGATGGTGACGATTGGCAATTAAAATTAAAAGAAATGTTGCCCACTTTCGGAAAACGCTGGGAAGATTATGAAATACTCTGCCAGGAAATAAGAGAATGGAGCAATGATGTGCTGGAATTAAATTAGTGCAGGGTTTAGAGGTTTAGGAGTTTATGGTTTAGAGGTTTAGGGTTTAGTTTTTTACTTATTACTTTTACATAATGCAGCAATCTCTTTCTTACAATCAGCAAACCTGGAAGCGGCTTAAAAAAAATAAAAGCGCATTGTTTGGTTTGATTATTATTGGCATTGCTGTAATGCTGGCATTGTTTGGCTATTTAGTTGCGCCTGATAATTCTCCCAATGCCGATTTACAAACGGTGGAGATACAGGCAAAAAAGCCCGGCTATACACAACAGTTTTTAAAAGCACCCGATTTTAAAAATAGCAGCTATGAAAATTGGTTTACTGTTTTGTTGTCCGGAAAAAAAAATAATTACCGTTTAATTCCTGTAGGTGGTTACACTGTAAAAAACGACACTCTCTTAATAAATAAATTTATTGATGAGGATACTTCAGTGGTACAATATTTTTCGGTTAATCAACTTACTAATAATCATCCTGAAGTTTTTGCCACACAAAATATCATTGTTAAAAAATACTGGCTGGGTACCGATAAATTTGGCCGTGATATTTTAAGCCGGTTAATAATTGGTACAAGAGTAAGTTTAGCTGTTGGTTTAATTGCTGTGCTTATCTCCTTAACCTTAGGTATTATTTTAGGAGCATTGGCGGGCTATTTTAAAGGCTGGGTAGATGAAGTGGTAATGTGGCTGGTGAATGTTACCTGGAGTATCCCAACACTACTCTTAGTTTTTGCTATTACGCTTGCCATGGGTAAAGGCTTTTGGCAAATATTTATTGCAGTTGGGCTAACCATGTGGGTTAGTGTGGCCCGTTTGGTACGTGGGCAGGTAATGGCCGTTAAAGAACTGGAGTTTGTACAGGCTGCAAAAGCTTTAGGCTTTACTAATTTTAGAATAATTGCTAAACATATTTTACCCAATATACTGGGTCCAATTTTAGTTATTGCTGCAAGCAATTTTGCAACCGCTATAATTGTAGAAGCTGGTTTAAGCTTTTTGGGTATTGGTGTACAGCCGCCTCAACCCAGCTGGGGTTTAATGATTAAGGAGAATTACAATTTCATTATTACCCATAATCCTTTGCTGGCATTAATACCGGGGTTTGCTATAATGTTATTAGTGCTGGCATTTAATTTATTGGGTAATGGTTTAAGAGATGCGGTGGATGTGAGAGCCCCCTCCGCCCCCTGAAGTGGGAACCACAAAGACCAAAGCGCTTTAAACTTCTTCTTGAAAATAGAAAACAGTTATAAAATATTTTACTGCAAAGTTCCCCCTTTAGGGGGCGGAGGGGGCTCTATTCCTGCGGTGCCACCTGTACGTTTCTGCTAAAACCTTCTTCTAAAGAAATAAAAGTTTCGGTACGTTCTATCCCTTTTATTTTTTGCAATTCATCATGCAATACCGAACGCAGCTGGTTAATATCTTTACAAACAATTTCAATAAACATGCTGTAATTACCGGTGATATAATTCAGCCTTACTATTTCTGGTATATTCATCAGGTCTTTAGCCACACTATCATATAAAGAACTTTTTTCTAAATAAATTCCTACAAAGGCGGTAATATCGTAACCCAACTGTCTTAAATCTACATTTAACCTTGTACCTTTAACTATACCAAACTCCTGCAGCTTTTTTATTCGCACATGAATGGTACCGCCACTTACAAATAATTTTTTGCCCAGGTCGGCATACGAAACTTCTGCGGTCTCCATCATCTCGTGAATAATTTGAAGATCTAATTTGTCAAGATTTAATTTAGCAGCCATATTTAATTTTTATTTTAGTCGAAATTCAAAATATTTCACAAATATTTGAATTATTTCTATAATTTCCAAATATTTCATAAAATATTTTTAATGTTTAGGTATTTTACCTTAGATTTGCACTATCAAGTTAGAACTTAAAAATTGTGGGGTGATGAAATTTTTGGCAGACATGCCCTCTTGTCTCGAGGGTGAGGATAACAGGATAAACGCAGCATAGAGCCGTATTTGTAGCAATACAGATGCGACCGG
The DNA here is from genome assembly GCA_043756235.1 of Ferruginibacter sp. GTDB lineage: Bacteria > Bacteroidota > Bacteroidia > Chitinophagales > Chitinophagaceae > Ferruginibacter. Next base: position 13,678 of record JAYURK010000070.1, read on the forward strand.
GGTCGACCACCGAACTTTGTACTGCAGCTAACTGCCTCGTGGAGGTTCGATCCCTCCCCCTACAGCTTTAATTTATTTAAGCCTTTGCATTTTTTTGCAGAGGCTTTTTTTTGCTCCTTAATGACAGCGACCCTCTTGTCTCGAGGGTGAGGATAACAGGATAAACGCAGCATAGAGCCGTATTTGTAGCAATACTGATGCGACCGGCTTGTCCCGATTTTTTCGGGAGGTCGACCACCGAACTTTGTATCACGGGCTAACTGTCCGCGGCGGCGGATTCGATCCCTCCCCCTACAGCTTTAATTTATTTAAGCCTTTGCATTTTTTGCAGAGGCTTTTTTTGCTCCTTAATGACAGCGACCCTCTTTTCCCGATTTTTTCGGGAGGTCAACCATAAAACTTTGTAACCCGAAATTTCAATTTAATTTAGACTTCACATTTTTTTTGCAGAGGCTTTTTTTTATACATTGTTATTTCTTAAGATTTAATTTTTCTTTTTTAAACTTCAGTTCCATTTTATAAAACATTATTTAAAGTTTTTTTCATTTGCAATTTTACCTTGTATACAGTTAATTGTTTTTCAAATTCCGCAAGTTTATTTCATTCTCTCAAACTTAATAAATTGCTTTTATTAAGATGTATTCTTTTGCATAACTTTTGCATTTACATTCCTTTCTTTGCATTTCATTTTATACCTTATCTACTACTAATGAAATTTGCACCGCTGCTGTTGCTACTCTTTTTTCCTGCCCTTATTAATGCACAAGACAAAGCCATAAAAATTATGCAGCTGGAGTCGGGTAAAGCAATAATAAAAGTTCCGCCACCAGATACTTCAAATAAAGTTTGGAAAGCCGGTGGGCTATACCGCCTTAACCTGGGCCAGGGCTCGTTGAGTAACTGGGCTGGCGGTGGCGATGATTTTTCAATTAATATAAACAGCACACTCAATTTATTTGCTACCCATAAAAAAAAGCAGTTTACATGGGATAATTCAATTGACCTGGTAATTGGTTATTTAAAAACAACCAGTTTGGGCTCCCGAAAAAACGACGACCGTATTGATTTTGTTACCAAATACAATTATGCAATAAGCAAAAAAGCTACAATAGGATCGTTGCTTAATTTTCGTTCACAATTTATCAGGGGCTACTCTTATTCTAATAATAAAAAAGTGTATGCTTCAAATTTTTTATCGCCGGCGTATGTACTCACCAGCCTTGGAGTAGATTATAAACCCAAAAAAGAAGTATCGCTTTTTTTATCGCCACTAACTTCACGCTGGGTAATTGTAAAAAACGACAGTCTATCTTTAAGAGCCAGCTATGGTGTTGATACCGGAAAAAATATCATTAACCAGCTGGGAGCTTTTGCTACCGTTAATTATCAAAAAGAGTTTACCAAAACGCTTTCGTATAAATCAAGGCTGGATATGTTTAGCAACTACAAAAAAAATCCTTGGAATGTAGATATTTATATGACCAATGTGCTGGCAATAAAAGTTTTTAAAATGCTTTCGTTTAACTGGAGCTTTGATGTAATTTATGATGATGACACCCGTATTTTTGGTGATGATAAAGACACCCCGGCATTGCAATTAAAATCTATTGTGGGGGCAGGCTTTCAATTAAAAATTTAATTTTTTTGTGCTAAGCATGCTTTGTTTGCTTTAATTATCTTTGCGCCCCATGGCACAAAAAAAATTACAACGCTTTGCCGATATAAAAAACTTTGCCAATGTGCTGGAGTACCCGGAACATATGCAGGGCCAATGGAATAATTTTTTTAAAAATAACAATCAAATTATTTTAGAATTAGCCTGCGGCCGTGGCGAATACACTTTAGGTCTTTCCGAATTATTTGCTCAACAAAATTTTATTGGGGTTGATGTTAAAGGCAACCGTATGTATATTGGTGCCAAAAAAGCACTGGAGCAAAACAGGACCAATGCCGCTTTTTTAAGAACACAGATTGAGAAGCTGGCCCTTTATTTTTCCCCCGCTGAGGTTGATGAAATATGGATCACTTTTCCCGATCCGCAACTGCGTGTTTCCAAAGCAAAAAAAAGATTAACGCATCCACGCTTTTTAAGATTATATCAACAAATATTAAAGCCGTCAGGTGTTATTCATTTAAAAACAGATTCGCCGGATCTGTATCTTTTTACAAAAAAAGTAATTGAACTTTACGGTTTGAATATTGTTGAAGATTGCAATGATGTTTACCGGCAGGCTTATATAAAAGAAGAACTGAAAATTAAAACGCATTACGAAAGTTTGGATATTGCCCAAAGTAAAAAAATACATTATCTTAAATTTACTTTACCTGCCAACATTAAAAATATTGATGACCAATTGCAGGAAATTTTAAAAAATGAACAACCTGGTTGAAGGAGAAGATTTTTACTACAATGAACAGGGCTTTATTGTACTAACTGCAAAATATCATTTGCAAAAAGGCAGCTGCTGTGGCAATGGCTGCAGGCATTGCCCTTACCATTATAAAAATGTACCCGAACCAAAACGCAGCGAATTACTATCTTTAATACCCGATGGCAAAAAAATCACCAGCACCCCCGGTTAAAAAAGTCAGCAAAAAAATTGCTGCAGAAAAACCACGCAGTATCATCAAAGAATATAGTTTTTTTCAGGATGTGTATGAAGTAGTAAGAAAAATTCCGAAAGGAAAAGTTACTTCGTATGGTGCCATAGCCGCTTTTTTAGGTACCAAACTTTCGGCACGTATGGTGGGCTGGGCCATGAACGCAGCACACAACGCAAAACCTAAAGTACCGGCGCAGCGTGTGGTAAACAGAAATGGTATGTTAACCGGAAAATATCATTTTAGCACGCCCACTTTAATGGAAGAATTATTAAAAAAAGATGGCGTGCAGGTTAAAAATGATACGGTGGTAGATTATAAAAAAATATTTTGGGATCCTCTAACCGCTTTAAGTTTATGAGCAATACAATTTTACAAGGCAAGGTTTCTTTTGTAAATCACGAAAAGCAATACGTGATGATTGAGTACGAAGTAAATGGGAAAAAGAAAACCATTAATGGTAATGTAGATGATAAAACACAAGGGCAATTAAAAAAAGAAGGGGTAATAAAAAAGACCCATGTTTTTCATATTGGCGACCTGGTAAATTTTACTGCAAAACTTGCCGACAGGGGCGATAAAATGATAGCCACCAACATTCAATATTTAT
>JAYURK010000071.1:0-5503 GCA_043756235.1 Ferruginibacter sp.
AAACTTCCAGGCCGCAAACAATACCCATACCCAGTAATTTAACACGGGTAACCTGGCTGGAGGAAAGATTGGTAATATCGCCGCATGTTGTCATTTTAATATTATTTTTAATTGTAGTTATAGTTTTTAGTATCAGCTGGTGCAGTATTATTTAAACAGGGATCACCCATTTCACGAATGCTGAATTTGCATTGCTTCATAATTTGCACCAAACTGTTTACATGTTGTGTCAGCTCTCTTTCGTTAGGTTTTTCTAAAGCATTTTCGTACAGCCATTGCAGGTAAGCTGTTTCAAAATGGTACATTTCTTTTGGATACATCCAGCAAAAACGCACCAGGATGTGTGCAGGCGTTTCCCTGCGTACCAATTGCTCAAACTGGTATTGTGCGTTTACATTATTTTTAAACCGGGGCAACCAGTTGGGTACTGCAACTGTTATCCAGAATGAATAACCATCTTCAATTAACATATCAGTTGGGGGCAGTTTAACTTTTCTTGCCAGCATATCCTGTACAATAACAGGATCGAACAGCGGCGTAAAATCATCATCTTTAGCACGTAATAAAATATGTTCAACAATATGAAAACCTTCAATGGCGCAGCAATCAGGAAAAGCAGCTAATTCAATTTTTTCCTTCAATACAGTCGCTTCAGCAGGTTGCATCAATTCGCTTTGCAGCGCAATATTATCTTCCCTGTCTTTTACCTGCACCCGTACGTGGCCATTAACAGGAGGATTAGTGTTGCCGATATTCCCCCGGAGAATTTGTTCTTTTAAATCCCTGGCATCTTTTTCTGCATTTGCTTTTTGTTTATACTCTTTTACTCCATCAAGCAGCATATTTCCAGACTCATCATCTAAACGCAGGCGGTAAGCCTGAACTTTACCTGAGGTAATAACACGGTAAGCTTTTATTTCAAACTCCGGCGGACAGGTTAATGTTTTTCGTTTATAATCTTCAAAACCCAAATACATACAAACCCTTTTCTTTAACCCTGCAACATTGCAGGTATCCCACACATCGGGCTTACCGCAATCGAGTGCTTTGTAATTAAATGCTTTTCCTCTTTCGCTGCTCAGTTCCGGAATATGTTTTAAAAAAGCAGCTTTATCTTTTAATGTTTTATCAGCAATTTGAATGCCTTCTGCAGTTGCAGTACATGCACATTGTTCTTCGTAAACTTTTATTGCATAAGCCGAAAAAGATTCTCCAAAACGTGCCAGCAAATGATCTAAAAAAATATTTTTACGGTGTTTACGTTTTGTTTCTGATTCGATAATTTCTTTTAAGCGTTTTACATAATCATTATTACCGTCAGCAATAAATGTTTGCCAGTCATCGGCATTACCTCCTTCAGGAAATGCCTTTATTAAATCTTTTACACCGGGAATGTTATATAGTGTTTGATAAAAATAAGAATGCTCTTCGGGCTGGCTTATGGACAATAAATCTTTAACTCTTGACAATTGCATAAGATAGTTTGCCAGTAACTCATCAAACAACAGTAAATATCCTTTTAGTTGTTTTACCTGGGCCTTTCTTTCTATGCTGTCGTTTTCTATTATCTGCCCTTCTGCAATTTTGTAGGTAAAGGGAAATTCGTTTTGTGTTGTAAAATATTCCTGCAGGTTGCGTTCTGTACCTGCATCTAATAACGGTTTATCTTTTGATTTTTTTACAGGCTGGTGTAATTTTTTATTCAACTCAATACGCTCTCTCAGTTTTCTGTCGTCAGCAAAAACACAATCAAATCCTTTTTGAAAAGAGAGCGACGAACATGCCAAAATCAATTTGGGTTTATGATAAGGGGCAATTTTTAAACACCATTTTTTATCCGACTCCTCTTCAATAATTTTATCACCTTCGCATTTTTTTATGAGTAATTTTTTAATGCCGGCCACACCGCACACATCCATAATTACCTGCCACAAATCCGATACATAAATTTCTTTGCGTAGCTGTGCTTTGTCTAATTCTGCATCATCAATAAAACCATTGCATAAAACCGGGCCTTCAAAAATCTCTTCACACAATTTTTTCTTTACCTCATACATTTCTTTAAAACTGTAAAAGGGAATAGTGGGTGTAAGAAACTCCTGAATGTAATAATAAATATCACCAGCCACTTTATTTACATCAGCATCGGGGCATAATTCAACCTGTACCTCAATACCAAATTCTGTTTCTTCAATTACCTTAATGGTTACAAAATCTTCGCAAAGGTTGCGGTGGCGCCATAATTGCTGCCAGGCACACTGGGTTATATCATTTACTGTGTCTAAATCTTTAGGGTCAACGTCATCTTCCAAATCAATGTACACATCGTATAAACCATTTAATTTAATTTCTTTTAATTTATCAGTATCTGCATCGCCGGTGGGATTTTTAAATCTTGTAAGCCAGTCTTCGCCTGTTTTATTTTCTGCAACCAATGGCATTTCCTGGTGCGTTGTTTTTACCAGCCAGGCATTTTTTATTCCATCTAAATCAATCAATATTTTTCTAAAATCATTTACTGTAACAGGGTTGCAGGTTAAAATTTCCAGTGCATCAAAATATTGTTTTTCACCAGCATGGTTATTGGCAGAAGCCAGAATATCTTCAATAGAAAAATTGGTGCGGTAACCCAAATCTGTAATGGCATAACAAAGCACTTCCATAATAGTAATGCCGGGGTCGTGCAAATTATAATCTGTCCATAATTTGCTGCCCATTTTTTCAAAATGTTTTATGCCAATATCACGTAGCACAGCAAAATCCATACTGGCAAATGGTGGAGGCGTTTTAGATATCGTGATGTTCTCTATCATTGTTTGTTTTTTTAGCAATTATTTTTTTTCATCTGCAAATTCTTTAACGGGTGTTACACTGCATGCCGGGCAGGGATCATTCTCATCGTAAGGAACAAACTCAATAGTATGTTCATACTCCTGCCCTGCATCAATTATATTGTATGATGTAAGAATAGAACGTGATGTTGTGGGAATTATCCAGTCGGCATCATAATCGGGTTGCGCTGTTCCATCTTTATAATGCACTACTTCAAAACCCAAAACCACATCTACATATTTCCTTTCTTCAATAAAATTTAAAATGGCAGATTTATGATAGGTAGAACCAAAATTTATTTCCTTATTTGTATCAAATGCCCAGGGAGAAAGGAATTTTTTTAAATCTTCGTTCAATACATATTTGTAATACGCTACATCAAGCCCTTCGTAAAAACGTACACAGGTTTTAACTTTAAGCGGCTCGTATAATGGGTTTAGCACCTGCAAATAATCCAGTTTAGTTGTATATGCCGATGCAACAAAAAGATTGGTGCGTTTTTTTAGAAATACTTTTATTTCGTCCAGTATTCCAATGGGCACTCTTGGTTCTAATTTATTAATGGCATTTTTATTAGTTAGATCAGGAATTACAGAAACTGTTACAAAGCCTGGTGTAATTTCTCTTAACTTAACAATACCGGGTTGCAATAAATTTTCGGCAATGCCTGTATGATTAAGGCATTTTACTTTATGCAATTGTGGAAATGCCTGCAATACCAAACGTTCGTAATCCCAAATACAAATAGCCCTTTTTTTATGGCGCAGCCTTTCACTTATTCTTGTATAAAACTGGTAATCGTTTTCGGGCAGGCGGCCATCAAAAGAATAATAGGGCTGTTCTAATTTTTTTATTGCGGCACGGCTGTCTATAAATTTTGCAATTGTTTTTGCCGGCAATGGTGCCGCTAAATGCGATAGTGAATTATTATTATTTTCGAATTCAGCAATACCAGCCTGTGCAATAATGGCAACTAAATCGGGCAGTGCTGCAATGCGTTGCAGACCAAGCATAGTGTCGCTGTCGGTTGTTATCAATACATCTTCATGCGCCACAGCCCTTATCCAAAGTAATTTTGAATTGAGGATAGTTGTTGCTTCGCTCGTTATTGCTTTGGGTAAACTAAATTCTATAATGCCGGATTTTAATAAACTTTTCCGGCTGCTTTCGTCTGCTCTTGTATGGTCCTGAATTTCGAAAGGTTTAAAAGCCACCCACTCATTATTTACTAAATAACTCCATTCCACATCCGGTGGCGCAAAACGGTTATCGCCTGTACCATCTAAAACCTGGAACAGTATATTTACTTTCTGTTCTTTTTCAGCATCTTTTAAACCAATATATAAATTGCCCTGCGTAAATAATGTTGCAGCAGCATTGGTAAACCGAGGTAACAAAAATACTTCGGCTGCTTTATCAATTTCCATTTTATGATAACCAAACGGAGTGATATGATAAAACTGTTCAATTGTGGCATTGTAATTATTTGCACCAAACAACGTTCTTTCAGTAGAAACATAAAACAGCGAAGTGTTTTTTGCCTTTGGTGTGTAGGGCTCCTTAATAATTTTTGTTGGATCTGTAATTGGATCTTTAACACCAATTACTGCTTTCATTAATGCCCTTGGATATTCATCATGCAGAAAATCTGTTGGTGTTAATGCCATCCGCATAAAACCGCGGCGTACATTAACATTATAATCTGCAAAATCATTTATGTAAGGATCCCTTGCAAAAGAACGGAGTTCGAAACTGTTTTGTAATTGCGAAAGATCTTTTGCATTTATATCGGACCTGGCACCAATAGTTATTCCCGGTATGCCATTGCCATTATCTTCTTTTTTTATTTCGCCTAATGCAATAATTGTTTTACCCCTGAAATTAGTGTTGAATAAATTTTGATTGCCATTGGGAAAAATATCCTGGTATTCACCACCATTTAATATTTCTGCTTTTGTAGTAAAAGATTGGTTGGTGATACCTGTTGTAATATAGTTTGCATAGTGCGTGGGAAAATCTGCAGGCTTTGCTGCCCACTCCATTTGCACACCCACGAAATCTAATTTTTTTTGAAACACTTCTTTGCTGCCTACATAAAAATAAGAACCGTTGTAAGGCCTTGCAGTAAAGGGTTGTATTTCTTTTGAATTATCCAAGATGGCAGTATCGTTTTGCACTATAATATCCTTCATGCCATAAGCCGCCACTTTTATATCTGCACCTTTTATTTGTAAATTTTTTATGGTGTTATACTGGCAGCTATCTGCACCATTGGCACCAACATTATTTTTAACCAGTGTTTTTATTATTGGCCATGATGAATTTATATCCGGATTTTTTTCATCAGTTTGCAAAGTTGTAAAAGGTAAAGCTGTTGTGTTTGCAACAAAGAAAAAATCCAGTTCTTTCCGGGTTATATCGGCCCTGTTAACATACACCTGTTTTATTGCCAGTATATCATTACGTATTTGTAAAATTTCTTTTTGCAATGCAGCCAGGTATTCTGCATCCGTTGCTGCAGTGATAACTGTGCCTGCTTTTTTTGTTTTTTTTGCAGCTGCTGAAATGGTGATTGTACCGTCTGTTAAAAACGAAGCCACCATGCCAGCATCTGCTTTTTCAACAAATTCCATCAGTGCATTTATATCAAAATTATCATCGGACTTTTTTG
>JAYURK010000072.1:0-16700 GCA_043756235.1 Ferruginibacter sp.
CCATCAGGAAATTTTTCAAGAGAAGTTACTGCTGCATAATATGCCGGAAAAAAAGTGGTGGTAATAACTAAATTATAAACAGAGTTGGCCCAGTCGTACATGGCCCAGCCGTTTACAATTTTTTTAGAAGCAGTTTGCATGTTAATTAATTAAGACTGAAAAATTAACTATTAAAATTTAAAACGGGGGAATATTTTTATTACGAAGGTTGTACGATGATGCCTTTCCATAAAAGCAGAAGCATTGTTACACCCACTATAATTCTGTAAATACCCCACACACGAAAGCCATATTTTTTTAAAAAGGTGATGAAAAATTTAATAGCGATTAATGCAACAATGAAGGCAACAATGCTTCCAATAAGTAAAGTGGTTAAATTATCTTTTCCAATAACCTCTGGATTAGTTTCATAAGTATCTAAAAAACTTTTTGCTGATGCTGCCAGCATTGTAGGTACTGCAAGAAAAAATGAAAATTCTGCAGCAGCGCTACGTGTAAGTTTTTGGCTCATGCCTGTAATAATGGTTGCAGCACTTCGGCTAAGACCTGGAAAAATAATCGATAATACCTGGCCACAACCAATAATAAAAGCAGTTTTGTTAGTTACTTTTTCTTCAGATGTAACGGTTGGTTTTTTAAATACTTTATCTATAAATAAAAGGAGAATACCACCTGCTACCATTACCCAGGCAATAAAACTAAGATTGCCTAATGCGGCATCTATATGTTTTTTTAAAAAGAAACCTCCAATTAATGCAGGAATTACTGCAATAATGAGTTTAATATAAAAACTTATTATTTTAAAATCGAAGAATTTTTTCCAGTATAATACTACAACTGCTAATATAGCTGCCAACTGAATTACCACTTCAAACATATCGGTAAAAGGCGTTGGAGTAATACCTAATAAAGGGTTTACAAATTTCATATGTGCGGTGGAGGAGATGGGTAAAAACTCCGTTAACCCTTCCACTATGGCTATAATAATTGCTTGTAAAGTATTCATGAAATTGGTTTTGTTATCATCAAATAAAAAATGCGAAGCCTATACTCCGCAAACAAATTAACTAATTAACCATTTAACTCATCAACTCTCTTTAGACTTCTTCATAATAGCATAAATTTCAATAACCAGGCCTGCAATAATTAAAATGGGGGCAATGGTAATACGGGTAAAACTATACACTTCCTTTGGGTCAAAAATTTTAGGATCGTCACTTTTACCGCCGGCCATTAAAAAAAAGCCAAGTGCAATTACTGCACCACCCACCAGCATCCACATATAATTGTCTTTTGTAAAAAGATTAGAATTACTACTGATCTCTTTACGTGTAACCTCGGTTTCTTTTTTTACTGTTGCCATAAAAATTTTATTGAAGTGCAATATTAATATAAATCGTCCAATTTCATACGCAGGTATTTTATTACAGCCCGGTGGGTGCTAACAAGGGTAATGGTAATGCCCAATGCAATAATAGTGAGAAACAGTAATATCAGGCTTTTATTATCCCGTAAAACTTTAAACTCGGGCCTGAAGGTTTCTACCAAAAAAACCACAAACCATATTAATGCAATAGCAATGCCCGATGCAATTAAACCATTGATAACTGCACGGGCATTTATAGGTTTTGCAATAAACCAGCGGGTAGCACCCACCATTTGCATGGTTTTAATTAAAAACCGGTTGCTGTACATGGCCAGCCTTATGGTATTGTCAATAGAAAAAATTACCAGAATGGTGAGGATGATGGCAGCAACTAAAAAACCAAAAAATAAGTACTTAGCAAAGTCGCCCACTTTGGATACGATCTCATCAGGAAATTTATATTCGGAAATGGTGCCAGGAAAATTACTTTCAATAGTTGCAGAGATGGCCCTTAAACTGTCTGATTGTACATGATCGGCGGTTACATAAAAATCTATACTTTCCGGCAGGGGGTTACTTTTAATAAACTGGCGCCAGGTGGTATCATTATCGGCTTCAAACTTTTTTACGGCCATTTCTTTTGTTACATATTCAGCCGATTTTACAAACGGTAAAGAAGTAATATAATTTTTTACACTATCAATTTTTTTGGGCGAGGCATCACGGTTTAAAAAACACTGTACCTGTATGTTTTCTTTAAAGTAATCGCCGGTTTTGCGCAGGTTTAAAAAAAACCAACCTACAATACCAAATAAAAATAATACCAGCGACACACCAATAATGGCATAGGCATAAGTGGGTTTGCCCCGTTTGCTGCTTGCTTTTCCAAATTGCGACATAATTACTTTTAATTTATTTAATGGCAGGCTAATACTTTTTGCCCTTACTTGCCTGCTTTTATGCAGGCCCGTTTATTAGTAGGGCGCAAATTAATTCAATTTGGGGGTATTACATTATTTTTGCCCCTCACAAAACGACTGACCCCCACATTTATTTTTATGAATGGAAATGTAATGGGGTGAATGGAGGGTAAATAACTTTTCTTTCACATTTTTATAGAAGTTTAGCTATGAGTTTAAAAGACGAAAGAAGAAAAAAGAGTGCAATGTGTTTAAGAGTTGAATAAAGCTATAATTTAAAAGGTGTCTTTTGTCCTGAAGATAATCTGCGTTAATACAATAATTAAAGTTACATAACCAGAAGAAAAACCTAAAACATAATCTCCCAAATTTCCCCCTTTAGGGGATAGGGGCAAAGAAAAAAAATAAATGGAATATAAGTTTAACGAAATTGAAAAAAAATGGCAGGATTACTGGAGAGCAAAAAAATTGTACCAGGTATCCAATGTTAGCGATAAGCCAAAATATTATGTGCTGGATATGTTTCCGTACCCGAGTGGCGCAGGTTTGCATGTAGGCCATCCGCTGGGTTATATTGCCAGCGATATTTACAGCCGCTATAAAAGATTAAAAGGTTTTAATGTGCTGCACCCAATGGGCTTTGATAGTTTTGGTTTACCGGCAGAACAATATGCTTTGGAAACCGGGCAGCACCCGGCAGAAACCACCAAAAAAAATATTGCCACTTTTAAAGCACAGCTTGATAAAATTGGTTTTTGTTACGATTGGGAACGTGAAGTGCAAACCAGCGACCCCAATTATTATAAATGGACACAGTGGATTTTTTTGCAATTGTTCAACAGTTATTTCTGTAACACAGAGAAGAAAGCGTTACCCATTTCGTTGCTTCTAAAAAAGTATGAAACAAAAGGCTGCAACAAATTTTCTGCAGCAGAATGGAATGGCTATACAAAAAAACAGCAAGAAGATATTTTAATGAACCGCCGCCTGGCTTTTAGTAAATACGGTGAAGTAAACTGGTGCGAAGCATTAGGAACTGTATTGGCTAACGATGAAGTAGTGAATGGTGTTAGCGAACGTGGCGGCCACCCGGTAGTAAAAAAGAAAATGCGCCAATGGTATTTAAGAATTACAGATTATGCAGATAGATTATTAGAAGGATTAGAAACTGTAGCGTTCAGCGACAGTATGAAAGAAATGCAGCGCAACTGGATTGGTAAAAGTGAAGGAGCGGAGATAATATTTAATGTCGTGAGTAGTGAGTCGTCAGGCGTGAGTAAAGAGCCTGCGAATTCGAATACTCCACTCACGTCTCACGTCTCACCACTCACGGTATACACTACCCGGCCCGATACCATTTTTGGTGTAGACTTTATGGTGGTTGCTCCCGAACTGGATTTAGTGCAGCAAATAAAAACCCCCGAACAAACTGCAGCAGTAGACGAATATATTGCTTATGTAAAAAGCAGGAGTGATGTAGATAGAATGGCAGAGAAAAAAATTACGGGATGTTTTACCGGTGCGTATGCTGTTAATCCTTTTGACGACAGAAAAATTCCTATCTGGATAAGCGAATATGTTTTAGCAGGCTATGGTACCGGCGCCATTATGGCCGTGCCCTGCGGCGATGAAAGAGATTTTAAATTTGCTCAGCATTTCAATATTCCCATTACCAATATTATTGGCAAACATTTTAATGGCGAAGAAGCTAACGCCACTAAAGAAGCCATTTTAGAGAACAGCGGGTTTTTAAATGGAGTAAAGATGACTGATGCTGCCACAATTGTTTTACAAAAATTAGCCGAACAAAATATTGGTAAAAGAAAAGTGAATTACCGCATGAGAGATGCAGGGTTTAGCCGCCAGCGTTATTGGGGCGAACCTTTCCCTATTATCTGGAGCGATGGTATCGCCATTCCTTTGGATGCGGATGAATTACCATTGGAGTTACCGCATGTAGATAAGTATGGGCCGGGGCCGGAAGGTGAAGGGCCGCTGGCGAATTTAGTGGATTGGGTAAACCTCACAAATTTGCAAACTGACCTCACCCCTAACCCCTCCCCAAAGGAGAGGGGGACAAAAGCCCCCGGATACATGAACAGCACTGTGGATGAATGGAAAAAAACAGTAGCCTTTGCAAAGCAAAATAGAAAAGACGCCACTGTTGAAGAAGATATTATTTGGCAAGAGATCAGAAACAGGAAAATAGCTGATTTTAAATTCAGAAGACAGCATCCCATTGCAGGATATATTCCTGATTTTGTTTGTTTGGAAAAAAAGTTAATTGTAGAGATTGATGGCGGTTATCATAATGATGAAGAACAGCAAAAATATGATGCAGGAAGGAAAGAATGGTTACAGGAGAATGGTTTTGAAATGATACAATTTACTAACAATGAAATAAATAATTACTTACCAGCGGTTTTAAGAAAGATAACAGCAGCACTTTCAAAAAATAATGATGTTGAAAACGAAGCAGAGTCGAGCTCCCCTCTCCCTGGGAGAGGGGTTGGGGGTGAGGTCAAACGGGAAACCTCCACCATGCCCGGCTACGCAGGTTCCTCCTGGTATTTTCTCCGCTACATGGATCCACACAATACACAAACTTTTTGCGACAGAAAAATAAGCGACTACTGGAACCAGGTAGATTTATACATTGGCGGTACCGAACATGCGGTAGGCCATTTATTGTACAGCCGTATGTGGACAAAAGTTTTATTTGATTTGGGATTGATTGGTTTTGATGAGCCGTTTAAGAAGTTGCTGAATCAGGGGATGATACAAGGGAGTAGCAGGCTTCTTGCTAAACCATATTTTCATTGGCATGATGAGAAGTTATTAAAAACTAAAAATAGCAATACAGCTCCTATATTTTTCTCAAATAGTTATGTTGAGGAATATAAAAAAGATGAGGTTGCCACAATGAAGAGGATTGTTGAGAAAATTAATTCGATTGAAGGTTATAATATTGCTTTAGCAGATTGTTCAGGGTTTGAAATTTTAGCACTAAGAGTTGATGTGAATTTTGTTGATGGAACGATATTAGATGAAAAAGAATTTAGAAAATGGCGGAAAGAGTATGCTGATGCAATTTTGTTTCCAGAAGAAGAAGGTCAGTTAAAAGGCAAATTTGTTTCTGGCGTTGAAACTGAAAAAATGTCCAAAAGATATTTTAATACTGTTGATCCTGCAGATTTATGTGATAAATACGGCGCTGATACCTTCCGCATGTACGAAATGTTCCTCGGCCCGGTAGAAGCCAGCAAACCCTGGGATACAAAAGGCATTGAAGGTGTACACCGTTTTTTAAGAAAGCTGTGGCGTTTATTTAATGATGATGTAAAAGGGAAAGTTTGGGTAGATGCAAAAGCCACTGATGCCGAATTAAAAATTTTACACCGCACCATAAAAAAAATAGAAGAAGATACTGAGAAGTTTTCTTTTAACACCGCAGTAAGTGCCTTTATGATTTGTGTAAACGATTTGTTTGATGCCAAATGCCATAAAAAAGAAATTTTAGAACCGCTGTTAATTTTGTTAGTTCCTTATGCGCCACATATTGCCGAAGAATTGTACCAGCAATTGAAGAATTCTCAGGGGGAGGCTTCAGTATTAGATGCTGCCTATCCAACATTCAATCCTGCATTATTAGTAGAAAGCAGTAAAGAATACCCGGTGTCTATAAATGGAAAAGTAAGAACAAACATTAATCTCTCTTTAGATTTACAACAAGCCGATGTAGAAAAAATTATTGCTGAAAATGAAGTTGTACAAAAATGGCTGGAAGGTAAAGACCCGAAGAAGATCATCTACGTAAAAAATAAAATGATTAACGTAGTGGTGTAACCGAGGGTGAGTCACCCTTTTGGGGTGACTCACCCGGCCAAAGTAAATGGTGCTACTGTTGCAGCACATCACTCCTTCTTTTCACTGGGTGAGCCACTCTTAAGGAGTGACCCACCCGGCCAAAGTGAACGGAGCCACTGTTACAGCACGTAACTTCTTTTACAACTGGGTGAGCCACTCTTAAGGAGTGACTCACCCGGCCAAAGTAAATGGTGCTACTGTTGCAGCACATCACTCCTTCTTTTCACTGGGTGAGCCACTGTTAAGGAGTGACCCACCCTTGCGGTTAATGCATACTCCAAATTGTAACTGCAATTACAATTTTTTTAAGCACTCCTTAAATTAAAAAGAAAAACACTTTACTTAAAAAATAACTTGCCAGCAGGGTTTGCCCAGCGAAAAAAAATAATAATTTTTGTCCGGATTTTGTATTTCCGTTCGTCATTAATAAAATCATTATTAAATTTTAAAACAATAATTATGGAAAAGTTTATGCTTATTTTTCACGGCGGCGAAATGCACCCCGATGAGCAAACCCCTGCAAACATGGAAGCATCCATGGGTAAATGGATGGCCTGGATTGATAAACTGGCAAAAGCCGGTAAATATGATTCTGGCGAACCTTTGTTGCCCGGCGGAAAAATAATCAGCGGTAAAAACAAAACGGTTATCGATGGACCGTTTACCGAAGGCAAAGAAATTGTTGGCGGCTATTTTATTATTAACGCTGCCAGTTACGATGAAGCTATTGCACTATGTGCCGATTATCCCGATTATGAAAAAGGCGGTAAGGTGCAGTTAAGGCAGGTGATGAAAATGGATATGCCATCTTAATCTAAAGCAAAATGCCGCAGTTATTTCATTGCGGCATTTTTATATCTTACATAAAAATTTACGCTGGATAATGAAGTACAAATACAAGCTACAGTAACGTATCTCTTTCGCCACGAATGGGGAAAGCTGGTGGCTGTACTCACCAAATTATTTGGTCCGCAAAATTTGCAATTGGCCGAAGATGTGGTGCAGGAAACTTTATTGCAGGCTTTTAGCAACTGGAAAATAAATGGGTTGCCGCAAAATCCATCGGCATGGTTATTTACTGTTGCCCGTAATAAAGCTGTAGATGTATTGCGGCAACAAAAAAGGAAAGACACCTCTTTAAAAGATGTTTCGCTTTTGTTACAATCAGAGTATACACTGGTACCGGCAGTGTATGATATCATCAACGATAATACTATTGAAGATGATCAGTTGCGGATGATGTTTGTGTGCTGCCATCCTTCTTTATCAACCGAAGCGCAGGTAGCACTAATTTTAAAAACACTTTGTGGATTTAGTGTAACAGAAATTGCTAAAGCATTTGTAACCGGTTACGATACCATAGAAAAAAGATTGTACAGGGCAAGACAAAATTTTAGAGATAACCAGGTACCTTTTGAATTGCCAGCAAATAAAGAATTAGATGATCGGTTAGATAATGTATTGATGGCAATTTATTTATTGTTTAACGAAGGCTATAACTCTACACAGCATGATAATTTAATTAGAAAAGATTTGATAAACGAAGCCATGCGTATGTGTGAACTGATTTGCCGCAGCCCCGCTGTAAATCATTGCAATGCACATGCACTTTTGGCTTTGATTAATTTTAATGCGTCAAGAAATCAATCAAGGTTAGATGCTGATGGAAATATATTATTGTTAAAACATCAGAACAGAAATAAATGGAATAATACGATGATACAAAATGGCATTCAACATTTAGATGCCGCTGCCGAAGGTGAAAAAATAAGTAAGTACCATTTAGAAGCAGGCATTGCCTACGAACATGCCAAAGCAAAAAATTATACAGCCACTAACTGGCAAAACATTTTGCATTGTTACAACCTGCTGTGTAAATTATATCCTTCGCCGGTGGTGGCATTAAACCGTGCCATTGTTATTAGTGAATTACATGGGGCCGCCGAAGGTATAAAAGCTATCGAAAACATGGTACAAGTTTCTTCTTTAAAAAAATATTACCTGTTACCTGCTACATTGGGTGAGTTGCATTTGCAGTTAAAAAATTACAAAACCGCAATAGAATATTTTGAACAGGCTATCCGTCTTACTCATTCCACCAAGGAAAAAAATTTGCTGCAACAAAAAATTGACGAGATTGTATAATTAAAGCAGACTTTTTGGTGAGTGCAGAGCAACCCCGGTTGTGATGGGCTGTTACTGCAAGTACTTATATATACGTACCTTCATTAAATGAATACTGTATTAGAAAACGTGTTACAAAAAAATCAGGCCGATTTTCATGCCGTGGTAAATTTTAATGCTGCATCGGAAAAAATTGCCGCATTAAATTTATCCAAAACCAACACGGCCCTTACCGAAGAAATTTACAGTGATACTAAAATTTTTTCTCTTTTTATTGAAGCATTAAAAAAAGAAACAGGGGCAAAATTTTTAATTGGAGGATATGCTGAGTTAAGGGAAATGTATAAACGCAGTTTACTGTTTGATGAAGAAAAAAAGTATGGCATTGAAAATCTGGTAAGCGACGAACCCCGCCGCCTGCATATTGGTACAGATATCTGGGGAGCTGCCGGTACAAAAATTTTTGCGCCACTTGGCGGTACCGTACACAGTTTTGCTTTTAATAATAATTTTGGCGATTATGGCGCCACCATTATTTTACAACACCAGTTAGATACCATTGTTTTTCATACTTTATATGGCCACCTTAGTTTGGCCGATTTGGCACCTTTGCAGGAAGGAAAATATATTGGCCGTGGCGAATTGCTGGCTCATTTTGGCCTGCCAAAAGATAATGGCAACTGGCCCCCGCACCTGCATTTTCAAATTATTAATGATCTCCGGCTTTACCAGGGCGATTACCCCGGCGTATGCAAAGTATCGGAAGGCGAAAAATATTTAAACAATTGCCCCAACCCCGATTTAATTTTAAATATGATGCAGTATATTTAAGTATGCAAAAACCGCAATTGCATTGTTGCTGTTATGAAACCTGTCTTGCTTTTATTTTTTATTTTTTTTCTGCTGCAACGGCATATTGCAGCACAGCAATTAACAGGTATATGGAGCGGTAAAATAAGCCGGCAAACTATAAATTACCGTGCAGTGGAAAGTATTGAAATGCAGGTTTATCAAAGCGGTAAAACTATTTGGGGTTACTCTTTTGCCTTTAAAGATACCAGCCGGTTTGTACTGTATAAAATTGATGGCAAAAGAGATAAAAAGCAAAAGTATATAGCTATAAGAGAAGTGGGCAATGCTTTTTATTTGTTGCCGGAAAATTTTTATCCCTGCGAAAAGTTTTTTGATTTACAATATAACAAAGTAGGCAAAACACAATACTTAACCGGCAAATGGGGTGGCAGAGGCGTTGATACCAGTTGTTTTCCCGGAGAAGAATTATTAGTAGTGCTGCAAAAAGTAAAAAAGCCGGAATATCCTTTGCAAAATTTTGTGCAGCAAAAAATGATTAAACATTTAATTAAACGAAATCATAAAGCAGATACACTCACTTTAATACCGCAGGAGGATGCTGTGGCGGTAACACTGCTAAATAAAGATAGCCTGCCGCTGGATAGAAAAATTGATATACAGGAAATAGTAAAATTATCCGACACGATAGTAAAATGCACACTTTACGACAATGCTATTATAGATGATGATACAGTATCCGTTTTTGTAAACAAAATCCCGGTTTTTATAAAACAACGCATCAGTGCAAAGCCACTTACCTTTAATATTACGCTTACCAAACCAGGTAAGCCGGTTGAAATAATTATGCAGGCAGAAAACCTGGGTAGCATTCCCCCCAATACGGCTGTGATGATAATAGAAACAGCCCGTAAGCGTTATGAAGTAAGGTTAAGTGCAGGTTTTGAAAAACATGCGGCCATTATTATTACATACAACACTGAATAAGAGCAAAATACTGTTATTATTCGGTTGAACTTTTCCTGTTAAACTATGTTTAATAACGACACATCTAAAAAATAAAAAACATAACTTTGCTCATTAAAAATTTACAGCATGGAGCTAACTCCCGGCACACTTCTTAAAAATATTGATTCGCCAGCCGATTTAAAAAAACTGAGCAAAGAACAATTACACCAGGTTTGTAACGAGCTCAGGCAATATATTGTTGATATTGTTAGCGTACATGGCGGCCATTTTGGCGCAAGCTTAGGAGTGGTAGAATTAAGTGTTGCCCTTCATTATGTGTACAATACCCCTTACGATCAATTGGTATGGGACGTTGGGCACCAGGCTTACGGCCATAAAATTTTAACCGGCCGACGCGACAGTTTTCCTTCTAACAGAAAATATAAAGGGCTTAGTGGTTTTCCCAAGCGCAGCGAAAGTGAGTACGATACTTTTGGTGTAGGCCATTCTTCTACCTCCATTAGTGCGGCTTTAGGCATGGCTATGGCAGCAAAATATAAAGGAGAAGACAGAAAGAGCATTGCAGTAATTGGAGATGGAGCCATGACGGCGGGCCTGGCATTTGAAGCCATGAACCATGCCGGCGTAGCCGATTCGGATGTGCTGATTATATTAAACGATAATTGTATGAGCATCGACCCTAATGTAGGGGCGCTTAAAGAATATTTAACCGATATCACCACTTCTCAAACTTATAATAAAGTAAAAGATGAAGTGTGGAATTTATTGGGTAAACTGCCCGTGGGTAAAAATTTCAGTCGTACTATGGCGCACAAACTTACCGAAGGTGTAAAAGGTATGGTAAGCAGTAAAGCCAATTTATTTGAAGCATTAAAGCTGCGTTATTTTGGCCCGATAGATGGACATAACATTACCAAACTGGTAGATACTTTACAGGATTTGAAACATATACCCGGTCCCAAAATTTTACACATTGTTACAGTAAAAGGTAAAGGATACGATCTGGCAGAAAAAGATCAAACACTTTGGCATGCACCAGGTTTGTTTGATAAAGTAACCGGTAAAATTCAAAAGAAAACTTTTGATCTGCCCCAGCCAATGAAATACCAGGATGTATTTGGCCACACGATTATTGAGCTGGCAGAAAAAAATGAAAAAATATTTGGTATCACACCTGCAATGCCCAGCGGCTCTTCGCTAAAATACATGATGGCAAAAATGCCCCACCGTGCTTTTGATGTGGGTATTGCCGAGCAACACGCCGTAACGGTTAGTGCAGGCATGGCAACACAGGGCATGAAAGTTTTTTGCAACATCTATTCTTCTTTTATGCAGCGGGCTTATGATATGGTGGTACATGATGTGGCTATACAAAAATTGCCGGTTATATTTTGTTTAGACAGGGCAGGGCTTGTAGGTGAAGATGGACCAACGCACCACGGCTGTTACGATATTGCTTTTATGCGTTGCATACCCAACATTATTGTAAGTGCACCAATGAATGAAAGAGAATTGCGCAACATTATGTTTACAGCGCAACTGGATTCTACCAATCTCCCCATTGTAATTCGCTACCCACGTGGCGAAGGCGTAATGCCCGATTTACAAAAAGATACCATGGCACAAAAATATCCTTTTGAAGAAATACAAATTGGTAAGGGCCGTAAATTGAAGGACGGCGAAAATATTGCGATACTTTCTTTTGGCCACCCCGGCAACTTTGCGGCTGCGGCTATACGTGATGTAAAAGCAGAAGGTATTAATCCTGCACATTACGATATGCGTTTTGCAAAACCCATTGATGAAACAATGCTGCATGAAGTGTTTGCAAAATTTGATAGAATAATTACAGTAGAAGACGGCACTGTTGTAGGTGGATTTGGAACTGCTGTTTTAGAATTTATGAATGAACATGGTTATAAAGCATCCATTAAAATATTAGGCATTCCCGATAAATTAGTAGAACACGGCTCTCCTAAACAATTGTATGATGAAATAGGGATCGATGCCAATGGTATTGCCGAAGTGTTAAGAGAAATGAGCAACGTAAGTGTAGCGCAATTAATACAATAATTTTATTTTTATGTTACTGAAAAGAGCTGCTGGTATCTGGCAGCTTTTTTTTTCTGTTGGCAATATAAACACCAAATAAAATAAGCGCCAGGCATAAAAACTGTTTCCAGCCCACCACTTCGTTATATACAATGCCCCAAAAATTGGCCACAACAGGTATACCGTAAGTTACCATTGATGCAAAAATTGCCCCGGCTCTTTTTACCAGCATATAAAATAGTACAGATGCTGCAGCAGTGCCAAACACACCAAGTACTGCCGCTGCACCTGTTGCTGATAATATACCTTCATCTGCAAACGATACATTAAAATATCCGGTAAAATATAACACCACCAGCGCAGGTATTGCGTTAAGTGTAAGTGCTACCGCTGCAATTTGTAAGGAGCCAATGTGGAGCAAATGGCGCTGCACCATATTTACATTAATGCCATAAAAAATAGTAGCCAGCACTACAAAAGATACGTATATTAAATTCTGGCTTTCCTGCATATGGCCTTTACTTAATAACAGCAAAATACTTCCGGCAAATGAAATAACGATACCCAAAATTTTATTGCCAGTGGTTTTACTGTTGTAAAAAACGGCGCCAATTATTATTACAAAAATTGGGGTTAAGGAATTTAGGGTGCCCGCCAGGGCACTGTCTATACCAATTTCGGCAATGCAAAATAAATAAGCCGGTAATAAACTACCCAAAACACCGGAGAGAAAGATGATGAAAATTTTATCTTTGGGGATTATTTTATAATATTTTACGGCTGCAGGTAACAGTACCAATCCCGAAAAAACAATACGAAGCGATGCCACCTGGTAGGCTGATAAATGCACCAGTCCTTCTTTCATTAACACAAAACTGCTGCCCCATATTACCGATAGTACAATAAAAATTATCCAGTTATATAATCCTTTGTTCAATATTTTAAAATAAAATCTTAATGCCGCAAAGGTGAAGTTTTTAAATCAAATGCCTGTAAAAGATATTTCTATTGTGGGTTTTGGATATTTTTCTTTAAAAGTTTGCATCAAACTTATTTAAATTATATTTTTACCCATAACCTTCTCTTGCGATGAATCATTAGTATTCATTTTTTTAACCACTAAAACTTAAAGATTATGGGATTTATTAAAGAATTTAAAGACTTTGCAGCAACAGGCAATTTTGTAGATTTAGCTGTCGGTGTTGTAATGGGTGCAGCAGTTGGAAAAGTTGTATCGGCTTTTATTGATGGTATGGTTTTGCCATTAATTGGTATGATTAACGGGAAAGATTTTAGCAATTTGTACATCGGGCTTAATGATGCAACTAAAGCTGCAGAAGCAACTGGTACAGTTTCACTGGCTGATGCTCAAAAGCTGGGGCCGGTATTTGCGTATGGTAATTTTATTTCTGCATTAGTTACTTTTTTACTTATTGCTTTAGTAGTGTTCATTGCACTAAAAGGTATTAATAAAATGAAAAAAGCTAAAGCAGCAGAAGCTCCGGCTGGTCCATCTTCTACAGATGCACTGTTAATGGAAATAAGGGATTCTTTAAAAAAATAATCTTTTCATACAACCACTTAAAAGCATTGTTGGTCTTTACAGGCAACAATGCTTTTTTATTTTAAAAATAATATGAAAAAAATATTTTTAGTTTTACTGATACTTTTGATTTTATTTTTTCAATTATCCGCACAGGATGCCGCTGTAAAAGATTTGCAAAATGCTGCCGGTAAGCAAATAAAAAGTGCCGATAGCAACGGTTGGAAACGGGGCGGCACCTTAATATTTAACCTTAACCAGGGCAGCCTTACCAACTGGGCAGGCGGTGGCGAACAAAATACCCTGGGCGTAAATGTCATTTTTAACTATGCTATTAATTTTAGAAAAGGAAAAAATACCTGGGACAATTATTTTGACATTGCTTTAGGTATGCAAAATGCTACCAGTTACAGCAAGTTTCGCAAAACAGACGACCGCATTGATATAACCAGCAAATACGGTTACCAGGTTTCTAAAAAATGGTATGCCGCAGCGCTCGTTAATTTTAATACCCAGGCATTGGAAGGTTTTAATTATGGCGATTCTGTTAATACTAAAATATCTAACTTTTTAGCCCCGGGCAAATTGTTGTTATCCTTGGGTATGGATTACCGGCCAAATGAAAATTTTTCAGTATTTATTTCGCCTGTTACCACAAGATGGATATTTAAAAAAGACCCCGATTTTTTTCCCCAGTCTAAATTTGGCGTACCTGCTTTGCAGAAAAGCTATAACGAAATTGGCGCTTATATTACAGCAAAATATAACAAGCCAATTAATAGCTGGGCAACTTATACATCAAGGCTGGACTTATTCAGCAATTACAAAAGAAGCCCACAAAATGTTGACGTATTTTTTACCAACCTGCTGGCCATGAAATTTAATAAGTGGTTTGGTACCACCATCAGCCTGGATATGATTTATGATGACGATATTATTAAAAAAACGCAGTTAAAAGAAATTTTAGGCATTGGGGTAACTGTTAAACTGTAATATAATTGTGGAATAGTTGTACATGGATGTTAATTAATAAATGATAAATTTGCTCCTCCCGTTAAAAATGGGAGGAGTTTTTTTTTAATAATACAATTTTGATACTGTGAACGCACCATCATACCAAATAAAATTAGAAGAATTTGAAGGGCCATTCGACCTGTTATTATTTTTTATAGAAAGAGATGAACTGGATATTTACAATATTCCTATTACAAAACTTACCAACGATTTTTTAGCTTTTATTCACCAGGGAGAAAAATTAAATATTGAATTAAGCAGTGAGTTTATTTTATTCATCAGCACCCTGATGCGTATTAAAGCAAAAATGCTATTGCCCCGTAAAGAGCTGGATGCATCTGGTAACGAAATTGATCCACGGCAGGAGTTGGTAAATAAAATACTGGAATACAAAAAATTTAAAGAAGCGGCGGCACAAATGGCCGAAATGGAAGCCGTGCGTATGATGATAGTAAAAAGAGGGAATGTGCAAAGAGAAATTGCACAAATTGGAGAAGAGGCAGGAGAGGGTACAGAGATACAGGCCGTAACCCTTTTTAAATTGATGAAGGCTTTTGAAAAGGTAGTGCAAAAATTGCAGGAACGCAATAACAAACCGGTGCATACCGTGGTACAATACAATTATACCATGGAAGGCACTAAAGAATACATGCTTACAGTTTGCAGTAAAGAAAAAACACTCTCTTTCGAAAAAATATTTGAAGTTTGCGAAAACCGTATTCACGCCATCTTTCTTTTTTTAAATATGCTGGAGCTGGTGCAGGCAAAATACATTGGTATTTTAATTGGAGAGGGCAGAAATAATTTTATTATAGAGTGGAACGAAAGCAGGGAAGAAGATATTGTAGGGCTGTTACCCGGCGAAGAGCAATTGAATTAATTTTTAATCCCCTTTAATGAGGGGATTTTATTTTTGCTATTTTGTCAGATGCGGTTGCTTCGCAAACGATATTTATTGCCACAGAGGCACTGAAACACAGAACAAGCATGAGGAAAAAGAACTGGCACCTTATTTGATGTTTAAACATTAAATTAATTAAAATGAAAACAATATTATTCAATGCTGCTGATAGAGGCAGCGCAGATTACGGGTGGTTAAAGCCTAATTATTATTTTAGTTTCAGTCAGTATAATAACCCGGCAAAAGTTCATTTTGGAATGCTTAGGGTTTTAAATGATGATTTTATTGGCGGTGGTGGCGCTTTTCCCACACATCCGCACGATAACATGGAAATTATAACCATCCCTTTTACCGGCGCATTACAACATAAAGACAGTACCGGTGGCCAGGGCATTATTAAAGCCGGCGATGTGCAAATTATGAGTGCCGGTACCGGGGTGCAACATTCAGAAGCCAATGCATCTGCCACCGACCCGGTAACTTTATTTCAGGTATGGATTTTTCCAAAAGAAAAAAATATAAATCCCCGGTACGACCAACGCCATTTTGATATTGAAGAAAGAATAAACAAATGGCAAACGGTGGTATCGCCAATTGAAAAAGACAAAGCTTTATGGATAAACCAGGATGCAAAATTTTCGCTTACAAAATTAGATGCCGGGCAAACGCTGGATTATACTACTGCCTTTGGGGGTAATGGCGTTTTTTTAGTGGCTATTAACGGTGCCGTAAATGTTGGTGATATTAATTTAAATAAAAGAGATGCCGTGGGTATTTCCGAAGCAGATAATTTTACCATTACAGCAACTGAAGATGCAGAGTTACTGGCTATTGAAGTACCGATGAATTAAGGATAAGATTCCCGCAGATTACGCAGAGAGCGCAGAAAAAAAACGGCTGCGCATGCTGCGATATCAGCGGGCATTTTGTTTTAATAATAAATACTCAGCAATATCGGTTGCGCCGATTTATCGATATACTTTTTAAGCTCCAATAAAAAAGCAGGTGCCACAGTGGGACAGCCCCAGCTTTCGCAAATAATTAGTCAACCCTTAAAAACCCAATTTAAATTTAAAGGATTAATCTGGTAATAATATTTTGTTTCGATTAAGTGCAAAAGTGTTTTTAAAAAAC
>JAYURK010000073.1:0-2018 GCA_043756235.1 Ferruginibacter sp.
AAAAACAGGTAATGAATTTTACCTGAATATAAAATACGGGCAGCAATTAATAACCCAATAAATGCACAAAATGCAAATAGTATTAGTTGAAAAGATAAAGTAGTTTTCAATTTTATAATGATTTGAAAAACATAATTATTTTGGGCAGAAAAATAATAAGCCCTGTTATTAAACTGAATATGGCCGAAACCAAAACTGCACCCGCTGCAATGTCTTTAACTTTTTTTATGCCAGGGTGCACATCCTGGTGAACCACATCGCATAATTTTTCAACCGCTGTATTCAGCATCTCCATAGCTATAACAAAAGCAATACAAAGGCCTGTGGCTATCCATTCAATAGCCGATATATTGAACACAATTGCAAAAATTACAGCAACAATTGTTAGTAAAGTATGAATCCTGAAATTTTGTTCTGTTGCAAAACAAATCCTTAATCCATTCCATGCATACGCAAAAGATCTTATCAGTTTCATATTTATTATTTTTGGCGTCTTACGGCTTTGAGCTCCCGATAGCTATCGGGATGACGCTGTTAAGAATTTTTTTCCGCCACCCACTTCCACCAAAAAGCAGTACAGGTACCAAATACAAAAATTTGATACAAATCATCCGATACCGAATGGCCGTTACGAACTACAGCCATTACAATGGGTACCATAAAGATTATGGCCAGCAATGTAACTAAAAAACCCAATGGGTGTACTGGCAGGTAAATCCAGCCTGTTTTTTTAAACCAGATCTGTTTCATATTTTATTTATTTAATGATGATGTAATAAGCGATTTTGGCAAATTCCTTTTAACATAAGCATCTGAAGCATTCCACGATAACCAGGAATATGTTTTTTGTGCTGTAAAAAAATCTTTTTTACGCAGGTCAAAAACATCACGGGGTGTAAGTTGAGAGCGATATAAATATTCCCCTTCGCCCTTCACTATTGGTTTATCAACCAGCACATCCTGGTTTTTTTCAAGTAAAGGGAGGGTTTTATCTGAGAGCGATAATAAGAATTTCACATCAAGCGGTATTGTACTTTTATGGGCAAGATTATAAGTGGCAATAGTTTCATCCCAATGCACGCTGGAGGCTGCTACCAGCAACACAATGCCAAACCAACCATTAACCCGCCATAAATAATAAGCTGTTTTACGATGATGGATTTTTATAAAAACAGTGATCAACCCCATTAACACCATCAATAAAAATACCAATACACCAATGCGCTTATAAGCAAGGCCCATGTGCTGTATATAATAATAATCCCTGAGTAAAACTGAAACTACCAATACCGCATTTTGAAATATCCAGCCATAAGCGCCATAACGCAGCCATTTATTTTTTTTATAAAAATTTAAATTGCCCCTGAAGAAAAACAACAGCACCAGCATAGCCAGCACAATGGAAAAAATCAGCATGCCTGTTCCTTCATGCACATAATCAGTAAGATTAAGATTGGGAGTATAGCTAAACCCAAACCACACATAAATTATATCAATGGCATTTATAAACAACAACAATATATTCAGCATTACCAGGCTTATAATACCAACCGTGTTCTCGTTCCTTAATGCCAGTACGCCATTTGCAAAGCGCCCCATAAACAAAGTAAGCAGGTCAAACATGGCGCTCTCTTTCCACTTTTTTAAATTATGCTTACGCCGCCACAGGTCGTTATGTTTGGTAAATTCCTTCTCCGAAAAATAGTTACTGCGCATTTTAAGTAAAAGCCCGCCTGTTATAAATAATCCCAGTATTAAAAAACCAAAACGCTGCCAGTTAAACCAATCAAAAAACCGGGTAAAGAAACGTTGCAGGGCAATGCCCATGCTGTTTACCACATCCTTAAAAACGGTATTTGAAAAAGAATAGATAAGCATAAAAACCGCTGCGATCATCAATGGGATAATTGAGAAGCGTAGGATTTTTTTTATACCTGATGATTTGATCCCATCCTTTTTTACCTGCCTTATATCTTCTAAAAAAGAAAATACAAACAACAGGTAATTTCCAAAGGCCG
>JAYURK010000074.1:0-16429 GCA_043756235.1 Ferruginibacter sp.
CAAATTTCGTTTTTGAAAATCAATAGTTTATGGAGTTATTGATTTTCAAAAATTTTGTAGTTAGCTGAAAAACTCATCTGTTTTACAGTAGGAAGATTTCAACCAACGACGATTTGCATACTAAAACTCCAACATCATTTTGTCGTTGAAATAGCGGGCTGGTGGTTCTCGTTGGTCAAAAACCAGACGAGGGCATTCCATTACCGAAGCATTTTTTTTTGCCGTGGTATGCAGCATAAGCAAAGTGCCGTGCATACCAACATCGCAACCCGAAGCCCACTTCTTCGTAATTGTTGGTATTCCGCTTAAATCTTCGTCGTATTTTTGTTATAAATCAATGTAAGTAAATACATCGCAAGAAAAAAAAACGGAACAACCACTTTATAAAAATAAACAAACCGACCGATGATTAATTTTGAACAATATACCATCCGGCCATTAGAAGTTAGTGACCTCACTGCTTATTTTAATTTGGTGGAAAGAAACCGAAAAAGGCTGGAAGACTTTTTTACAGGCACTGTTTCCCGAACAACTACTTTGTATGAAACAGAAATATTTTTAAATGACATCATTGCTAAAAGAGCTGCAAAACAATATTTTCCTTTTATATTATTGAACAATGCTACAAATGAATTTGTGGCTTTTTTTGATTTGAAAAATTTAGACTGGACAATACCCAAAACTGAAACAGGTTGCTATACCGACGAAAAATTTGCAGGAACAGGCCTCACTGCAAAAGCCCTGAAACTTTTTATTAATTATTGTTTTGAGGAATACCAATTCAAAAAAATATTTCTCAGAACTCATCATAGCAACAAAGCTGCACAAGCATTGGCTAAAAAATGTGGTTTTGAAATTGAGGGCAACATACGAATGGATTACAAAACAATTTCAGGAGAAATTGTGGACCTGATATACTATGGCAGACTGAACACAAAATAAAACATAAGCTAAAATAAATTGTGTAATAAATCTCATTAATTATTTGAAACACTAACAAAGGCGAAGAAAATTATTTCTCATGAGATTAACATTACTCATAAACGATAAAACTAAAAAAGCTAAAGAAAAAACTGCTACCATCAGCGAATGGTTATTAAGTGGTGCACTGCCTGCGGAAGAACTTATTGCATTTGCTGAAAACTTAAAGGATGCAGCAGCAAAAGCCACATGCATTGAAGCAATTGAATTTGCCACAAAACAACATCCGCAACTGGTAACCGAAAGTATATTTTCTTTTATAACAAATTTACTAACCGAAGAAGCCCCAAGGGTAAAATGGGAAAGTGCCAAAGTAATTGGCAACACCGCACACTTGTTTTCTGCAAAACTTAGTAAAGCCATTAGCCATTTACTTGATAATGCAAAAAGTGATGGCACTGTGGTTCGGTGGGCTTCTGCCTATGCCCTTAGCGAAATTTTAAAATTAAAAACCAAACACAATAAAATATTACTTCCGGCAATAGAAGCCATATGCCATGCCGAAGACGATAACGCCGTTAAGAAAAAATATCTTGATGCGCTTAGGAAAATAAAAAAATAATTTTCCCCCCCTTCGCCGTCGCAGGTATTAAATAAATTCTAAAATAAAAATGTAACAATTTGTGATCTACCAATTCGCCGTCGTCTGGTCTTCGACCAACGACGATTTGCATACTAAAACTCCAACATCATTTTGTCGTTGAAATAGCGGGCTTGTGGTTCTCGTTGGTCGAAGACCAGACGAGGGCATCCAATTACCGAAACATTTTATTTTGCCGTGGTATGCCGCATAAGTAAAGTGCCGTGCGTACCAACAACGCAGCCCGAAGCCCACTTCTTCGCAATCGTTGGTATTCCACTTCAATCTTCGTTGCAGTTTAATTTTAACCAACTGCGTACTAAAGAAAAAATATCTTGATACGCTAAAGAAAATAAAAAAATAATTTTTTCCCACCAGGGTTCTTGAAACTCAACAAGAGCGATATAAAACCCTGGAGAAAAAATATAACTTCCGTATATTTATGAGCAGTAATCAGCATAAAATACATCGATGCTAAAATTAAATTTATTATTTTTTCTGGCCTGTTTTATTAATAATGTAAACGGACAAACTGCTGAACAAAATGCTCATTTCATATCAATTGATCACATACCTATTGTTGTTAAAAACTTAGATAGTGTAAAAAAAATATTATCACAAACACTGCATTTTACCGTTAAAGAAGGAAAAACACACGAAGGCATTACAAATTGTTTTATAAAATTTCAAGACGGCACTTACCTCGAATTTATTACTCCAACCGACCCTTTGCAAAGTATTGGTAAATATTATTCCAACTTTTTAAAAACCCGGCAAGGTGGTACTTCGTTAGCAATTGCTGTTAAAAGCGCAGACTCATTAATTAATTTTCTACAAGCTAAAAACATGCAGTTTAAAACCGATAGTAACAGGATATGGAAAACAGTTGAACCAAAGGGATTTGACCTTTTCTTTATAGATTATTTTGATAAGAATTGGAAAGACAGCAAAACCAATACAACACATTTAAACCAGGCAGTTTCTTTAAAATCTACATACATCATCGACACTGATAAAAATCAGTATGCAAAAAAGTATAAAGCAATAGGCTTGAGTGAAAAAAGCAAAGGAACATTTTCAGGCATCGCTTATACAACATTATTAATCGGGCAAAGTAAGTTGCATTTGCTTAACGCTTCCAAAACGAAAGCAGCGTTAACAACAAAATTTAAATCAAAAAATTTTTCGGGAATATGTGGCTTTGAAATTAAAGTAACCTCATTAAAAAAAATAGCGCAATTAATTACGCCATCTGCAAATGCTATTATAGAAAAAAGAAAAATCATTTACTTTTTCCCTGAGAATAATTTCTTTTTAGAATTTACAGAATAAAAATTACTTCCGCTGCCACGGTTCGTGAGACACGAACCGTGGCGAACACGAAAAATATGGAGGATGGTTGGAGAGACATTAACCGATGCAAAGCTTGATCTTTGCCCAAGTTCGTGTGTTCACAAACCTGATGTTAAAATTGCAGAGGAAGGTTCGAGAGCAATTAACCGATGCGGAGACAACTAAAAAATTTGAATAAAGATATACAGTACAAGAGTGTCTCGCCAAAGGCCAGACCACCGCAGCCCAATAGCACTACCAAAGCCGGACTCAAAAAAATCTCACACATTTATAAAATTTGCCGGTCAATTTTTTTTGGCGTATTTCTTGCCTTATCTTGTATAAAATAAAAAGATGAAAAATATTTTTACGGCACTGGTAATTTTTGTTAGTCAATGGGCAGCAGCACAACGGGTAAACCAATGCGGCTATATTGTGCCGCCGCCACGTATACAAACCAACTTTAGTTCGGTATATGAGGCGGGCACTTATGTAAACCAAATGCTGGACAGTATTAACTGGAAGGAAAATTTTAATATCAGGGAGCAGAACGGTATCAACAATGCATATGCCACCATCATCCGCAATGAGCGCTACATTGTGTATGATAATGATTTTTTAGAAAACCTTGATGCGTACGCAAAAACAAAATGGGCTTCGCTGAGTGTTATGGCGCACGAGATGGGGCATCATTACCGCAACCATGTGGTAAGCAGCAGCGGCAGTACACCGGCAAAAGAAATTGAAGCCGATTATTTTTCGGGATACGTGATGGCTAAAATGGGGGCCGGCTTAAACGAGGCTTTGGCGGCCATGCAAAACATTGCATCCGAAAGAGGCAGTTCCACACATCCGGCCAAAGCAAACCGCTTAACGGCCATTACGCAAGGCTGGAATTATGCAAAAGGGCTTAGCAATAATCCGGCACCTGCGCCACAGCCGCAACAAAATCCTCCACCGGCTACCAATGATGCGTCGTGGATTTACCTTTCTTTATATGGCAATAATGAAATGACGGTTTATTTATCGGACGATAATAAAACATACACGCCGGTACCATTAAAAACTACACAGCCATTTGTTTTTAAATTTGAAATTTATAATTATGGCTGGATGCGTTTTAGCAACGATGCCAATGACAGGCGTTACCAATTGCAGCATGGTAAAGATTATGCTATCATCTGGAGCCGCAGAAGTAATAGCTGGACGGTTACGGTGGTTCCTTGATTACTAAAAAATAAAAAAATAATTTAAGGAGTGAAGCAATTCACTCTTTTTTTGTAATAAAATTTTAAACTATTTTCCAAAGTTTTATTTTAACTCCGCCGGCCGCTTGCATTTGACAATTTTTTTTTTTAATTTAAGTGTATGAAAAAGATACTGCTTTGCATTATAATCGGCTGCAGTGCATTTACAGCAACTGCACAGAGCGCTACAACAGAATTATACGATCTTATAAAAAAATTGCTTACCGACAGTACGGGTTACGAAAATGTTGGCGACTGGAGTGTGGGAAAACCAAAAAATTTTCCGGTAAAATGGAAAGAAGACCGGGTGGAAATGAGTGATGACACCAGTATTAATTTTTTTAGAAACGGCACTGCAGCCATAACTATAAAAGGAAAAACTTTTAAGCAGGCAGGGCAACCACTAAAATGGAACATCATGCTTAAAGGCCCACGCATGGGATACACCTCTTTTAGTATTGTAAGCTCGCCGCTTAGCAGTGAGCTGCAACCTAGATATAATCTGGATAGTATTTTTGGCAAAAAACCTTTTACAGCAAAGCTTATTAAAAGTTGTGATGCTAAACCAATTGCAGGCTATTATTATTACGAATTAAAACTTCCTAAAAAAGATATTGCTTTTTTAAAACTCAGTTGGGTTACTGTTAATGGTACTGCTGCAGTAAGAATTGATTGCTTTGATAACTTCAGTAAATATGCTGCAAAATTAAATTGCCCCAATTAGCGTTTAATAATCTGCACCGGTGGTTTACTATCTTTGTAAATTAAAAACACACTCAAACCGGAAATTATTGAAAACTATTAAACTACTGTATGCTGCTGTAATAAATTTATTGCGTACGCGGCTTAGCCGGGTACAATTTATAATGGTCATCGCTACATTAGTGGGTTTTACTTCAGGATTAATTGCAGTGCTGCTAAAATCGATGGTGCATTTTATACAGCAAACCATCGAAAAAATTCCGGTTAACCGTTTTGCGTATTTATTATTTCCTGCTATTGGTTTAATTATTACTGTTTTTATTATCCGTTATTTTTTTGGTGGCCAAATTGAAAGAGGGATTGCGATGGTTTTAAAAGCCATTGCCCGAAGAGGTTCTTTTATTCCGCTTAAACATACTTACCTGCATGTTATTACCAGCTCCATAACAGTTGGGCTGGGCGGCAGCGTTGGGTTGGAGGCGCCAATTGTTGCCACGGGTTCGGCGGTGGGTTCCAACCTCAGCCGCATAAGCGATTTAAATTACCAGGAAAGAACTTTATTGATTGCATGCGGAGCCGCCGCTGGTATTGCTGCAGTGTTTAATGCGCCCATTGCGGGAGTAATTTTTGCAATAGAAGTTTTACTTGCAGAAACGGTAGTGAGTTATTTTATCCCGTTAATTATTTCTTCGGTGGCAGGTGTGTTGTGTTCTAAAATAATTTTAAACGAAAGCTCTTTATTTAATTTTGCTTTAAAAGAAATTTTTGATTACAAAAATGTGCCGTACTATATTTTACTGGGTGTACTGGCAGGCTTTGTGTCGCTGTACTATGCCCGGATGTTTAAGGCAACTGAAAAAAGAATGCACCGCTGGAAAATAAACGAGTATGCCAAAGCAGTAATGGGTGGATTGATATTGCTGTGTATGTACTTTGTGTTACCCCCATTATTTGGAGAAGGTTATAATAGTATTAAATTAGTGGCCAGTGGCAACTATAACAGTTTTGAGGATAATACAACATTACTTACAAGGCTTAATAATAATTGGGGCATCATTGTTTTTACTGCATTAATATTTTTATTAAAGCCTGTTGCGGCTGGCATTACAATCGGAAGTGGCGGTAATGGTGGCAACTTTGCGCCTTCGTTATTTACCGGCGCTTTTATGGGCTTCTTTTTTAGTAAGCTGCTCAACAGTACTAATTGGATAAAAATTCCCGAAGGTAATTTTAGTTTGGTGGGCATGGCAGGTGTGTTGAGTGGTGTGATGTATTGCCCGCTTACCGCCATTTTTTTAATTGCCGAAATTACCAGTGGCTACGAATTGTTTATTCCGCTGATGATCGTTTCTTCCATCTCATTTTTTATAGTAAAGATGTACGAACCCTATTCGATGAAAACCAAAAAGCTGGCGCTGGAAGGACAAATTTTTACACAGAAAAAAGAAAAGAATATTCTTACCTCTATCAGTTTGGATGATATGCTGCAGGAAACTTACGAAACAGTAAGCATGGATAAAAAATTAAAACAATTGGTAGAAATTATTAAACGCAGCGATAAAAATATTTTTGCAGTAATTGATAAAAATGAAAAGTTTGCAGGCATTATTGAGCTGAATGATATTAAACAAAAATTATTTGAACCGGATCAGTTTGAAAAAGTTACCATAAAATCTATAATGAAAAAACCAGCAGCTGTTTTGCTGCAACAGATGGATATGCATACCGTGATGGAAAAATTTGATATTACACAAAGCTGGTACCTGCCTGTGCTTGATAGTGAAAGAAAATTTATAGGTTTTATTTCTAAAACCAAACTGTTTAATAAATACAGAGAAATTTTAGCGGGACAAGGGGATTTGTATGATGCCGGATAAATCTTTAATTTTTTACTATAGCTGCGCCGGTAATTTTTAAATCTTTTTGTTGCTGCACAAAAGCAATGATGGCTGTGCTTTCTTTTAGCAGGTCACCAGTATTTTCTAATACAATTTCGCCTGACTCATCGGCATCTTTACTTAACCACCGGCGCACCACATTTTCGTTTTTTAAAGTATGCCCGCCATTTTCGCCACGTTTTACCGCTGTGGTTTCGTTAAGTGAGATTAATGCAATGTTTATTTTGCTGTAATTAAAATCTCCTTCCAGCGCATATTGCAATTTAATTATTTTATCACTGGTGTAAATTGCAATTAAAGTTTTAAAATTTACTGCAGCTTTTGTATTTAAAGCTTTTGTTAGCGATTCTACTAATAAATTATTATCAGAACCAACAAACTGTCTGCTGCCATTTACAACAATTTGAGGTGTATATGCACCATCAAGGTTTAATGCAGTTACATAATCTTTTTGACGTTGAGAAAAGTTACTGCTGCTGAACGGGTCTTTCCATCCTAAACGGTTCCAGTAATCTACATGAAATGATAAAGCAAATATTTTTTTACCCGATTTTTTTGCGTCTGCAATTGTTTGGGCAAGTAATTCATCGGCAGGCGGGCAGCTGGAGCAACCCTGCGATGTAAAAAGTTCTACTACTGCAAAGGGTTCGTACATGGCATCATTTGCTACAGTTTTATTTTTTTTAAAACTTAAAATCAATACACCACAAAAAACGATAGCTACTGTAGCTGCTATTTTAAGTTTCATAAAAGTATTTTTAGTTTTTAAAATTGCCTTTGTATTCTTTTTTAAATTTTATAAAATCGGGAATAGAAACATTTTGTACATAACCATTTTCGGGATGGTGCAATACATACTCCTGATGATAATCTTCTGCCGGATAAAAGATTTTGAAGGGCATTACCTGTGTTACAATTTTATGGCTGTATTTTTTTGCATCAGTCAAACGTTTTATTTCAGCATTTATAATTTGCTTTTCATTTTCATTTTTATAAAATGCTACTGTGCGGTATTGGGTTCCCACATCATTACCCTGCATATTTAATGCAGTAGGATCCTGACTTGCAAAAAAAGCTTTCACTAAAGTTTCGTACGAAATTTTTGTACTGTCATAATATACCTGCACCACTTCGGCATGGCCGGTGCTGCCTGTACAAACCTCATCATAACCAGGGTTGGCAACTTTGCCGCCTGCATAACCTGATACAGCATCACGTACACCCACTAAACTTTGAAATACAATTTCCGCATGCCAGAAGCAACCTTCCCCAAATGTTGCTACGGCTTCGTTTGCCATTTTTGTTTTTGTACCAGTTGGTATCTTTACATTTTTACTTTGAGATTGTGCACAGGAAACCAGTGATACCAATGTAATTATTGAGAAGAAATATTTCATCTGTATATTTTTTATATATACAAAATTAGCACCTCAAAGGTTTTTACATAGTTGTTAAAATAAAAAGGGAATGATTAATTAGAATTTGTAAAATATCAATTTTCTTTTAAAATTACCATTTGCTGTTGCAAGCCTAAGGAATTTTGGTAAAGGTTTTTAATAAATGCATCGCCCCATACAGCATAAAATGGCATTACATTTTCAATACGTTCCTGTAAATTATTATTAGGGAATAAAACTGTTTTTATTTTTTGTAATTGACGTTGCTGTGCTTCAAATTTTTTCTTTTCGGCCCTCAGCATTTTCTTTTCTAAGGCTGCAATTTTTTTAAGTGCCTGCGTTTGCAGTGCCGCAATATGTTTTTGCAAACTGCTGTCCACTGCTGTTGCTGTATGTTGCAATGCTGTATAAAAACTTTGCAGTGTTTCCATTTCTTTTTTCAAACTCAATTGCACGGTGCTCTCTCTTTTCACCAGTTCATTCATCAACTGCTGCTCGGTTTTAAAAAGATCGGCAGCAGTAAATTTTAATTTATCAAGATTTGCCTGCTGTTTTTTGTCGAGTATTAAAAATGAATTGCGTAATACTAACATGGGATAAGGCACACCCGCTGCCTGAAACACTTTTTTTAATTGCACCCAGTAAGCAATTTCGCCACCACCGCCAATAAATGCAATGTTGGGCAAAATCATTTCCTGAAAAACAGGACGCAAAATAACGTTGGCGCTAAAGCGTTCAGGGAAATTGTTTAATTCACTTATAATTTCTTGCTTACTAAATTGTAATTGGGAGCCTTGCCTGCCGGCAGCCGGGTTGGGGATTTGGAATTGGGAATTATCACCAATGATTCTTTCCCTGTTATTGTCTTTTAAATAAAATAAATTTAATTCTCTGCCGCTTGCCTGCACTTTATATTCCTTCGGTAATGCAGCAACTGTTGCTTGAACCTCCTTATAAGAAAATGATTCTGTTAACTCTTTTTCTACAACAGGTATAAATAATCTTTTCAATTCGGCATTATCAGGCAAAATAATCAGTAACCCATAATCTTTAAATAATTCATTTACTAAT
Organism: Ferruginibacter sp.; assembly: GCA_043756235.1. GTDB lineage: Bacteria > Bacteroidota > Bacteroidia > Chitinophagales > Chitinophagaceae > Ferruginibacter. The sequence goes on from JAYURK010000074.1 coordinate 9,209, forward strand.
GTAAAAGTTGCCTGTTGGATAGTTACACCTTCTTTGTAACAATTTTTTATTATTTCAATAATGCTTTTGCCAAATGGATAAACTAAAATTTGCCCTGCAATATTGTCAACTAATTTTACTAAGGCTTTATCTACTATCATTCTTCCAACAGCGCCGGTTTGTGTAGTTTGCCATTCGTGTTTTTCGCCATTAATAAAAATATGGCCCAGTTCATCCAGGTCGGCATCTTCGCTGCCCATATAATATACCGGCACAAAATCGTTTTGAGGCAAGGCCTGCTTACAATCTTCCGCCAGTTTAATGGCGTGTAAAATTTTATAAATAAAATATAAAGGGCCGGTAAAAATATTGGGTTGGTGTGCAGTGGTAATGGTAAAGCAATTTTGATTGCTTAATTGCTGCAGGTGTAAGGTTTGTTTTGCCGTAAGTACAGTTTCAGCGTATTGTTTTTGCAAAACTTCTACCAATACTTTTCTGTTGGTGGGATATTTTTTTCTTTCTTCAATGGCTTTTGTAATACCCTCAACAGAAACAGGATGCTGATAAAAAGGTTTTAATAAATCATTGCCGGAAATGTAGTCCAATACAATTTTAGAAAAAAATCCGGTGCTGTCGTAAGAAATAGTTTGAGCAGAGCTATCCATTTGTATCACTTCATTTTTAATACTGCATAATTAGGATGTTCAGGATTTACAATTAACTCCTGCCGTAGCGGATGAATTAAGACATCCATTTCTCCGATTGGTATGGCTCCTAGTAAAGGTTCACTATCGCCTGGTAAAACAAATGCATTGCATGTTGCCTTTCTGTTGGCGAATTTTACATGCACAGGCCCCACCACATCATACTCAACAACACGGCTATCTGCTACCTGAACTTTTCTTTTTTCAATAAAAGGTAATTCTAACTGAGATTGGATAGTTTCATTAATTGCCATCATGTATGCGCCACTATCAACAAGCATATTCAATTTTACTTTTTTTATTTCTTCTACACCCATAATATTTCTTTTTGCAAGCATTACATCTTCAACGCTTATTAATTCAATATCAGCATAAACTAATCCCATAAAATTAAATTTTGTTAGTACAAATATACTTCTTTATACCACCTCCCCTTCAATATCATAATCGTAGGCCTTGGTTATTTTCACATTCACAAAATCGCCAATTATTAATTTCTTTTTGCTTTCAATAATCACCTCATTATCTACTTCCACACTGTCAAACTCGGTACGGCCCAAATAACGTCCGGCTTCTTTTTTATCAATCAGCACTTTAAATGTTTTACCCACTTTTTCCTGGTTTTTTTCTAAACTTATTTCCTGCTGCACTTCCATAATCTCCTGCGCCCTTTCTTCTTTTTCTGCTGCAGGTACATCATCAATTAAGTCATGTGCACTGGTGCCCTCTTCGTGGCTGTATGTAAAAATCCCCACACGGTCGAAACGCATTTGTTGTAAAAACATTTTTAATTCCTCCACATCATCCCTGGTTTCGCCTGGAAAGCCTGCAATTAAAGTGGTGCGTAAACAAATATCCGGAATTTTGTTTCTTATTGCACCAACCAAATCTTCCATTTCTTCTCTGGTAATTTGCCGCTTCATAGCCTTAAGCATATTGTTGCTGGCATGCTGCAATGGCATATCTATATAATTACAAATATTTTCTCTTTCATTTATTGCATCTATAATTTCTATCGGAAATTTTGATGGATATGCATAATGCAAACGTATCCACTCCAGCCCTTTTACATCTGCCAGTGCATGCAATAATTTTGGCAGTTCTCTTTTTTTATAAATATCTAAACCATAGTAAGTTAATTCCTGGGCAATCAACATTACTTCTTTTACACCACGGTCAACTAATCGCTTTGCTTCATCTACCAACGATTCTATTGTTCTGCTTACATGCTGCCCACGCATTAAAGGTATTGCACAAAACGAACAGGTACGGTTGCACCCTTCGCTTATTTTCATGTACGCATAATGCTGCGGTGTGTATAACAGGCGTTCGCCCATTAAATCCATTTTATAATCAGCATTAAATTGTTTCAGCATACCCTGCAGTTCCATCGTACCAAAATACGCATCCACTTCAGGTATTTCTTCTTCTAAATTATTTTTATAACGTTCGCTTAAACATCCGGTAACATACACTTTATCCAGCTTGCCGTTCTTTTTTAAATGCACCTGCTCTAAAATGGTATTAATACTTTCTTCTTTTGCTTTTTCTATAAAGCCGCAGGTATTTATTATTACTATGTTATGATCCCGCTTTGCATTTTCATGTACCGTATCAATATCGTTAGCCAGTAACTGGCCACTCAGCACTTCGCTATCCACCATATTTTTACTGCAACCCAGCGTTATGATGTTTACTTTATCTTTTTTTAATGTTTTTGTCTTCATAATAATTGGCGGCAAAGTTAAGCCTTTGACAATGCAGTTATTGAGGCAATTTTTTTATAAGAGACCTTGCTTACTAATAATAAAATAATGTGCCCGTGCATGTCGGAGTTTTAAGTGTGGAAATAATTTTTCCTAAATAAGGTAAATATTTATTGTTTATCAATAAATATTTACCTATATTTGCTTTTTACTTTTAAAAAATGAGAAACAATGAGTACTAAAACAAAAACAGAAACGGTCTTGCTGGTGATGAACGTACTGGCCTGGATCACTTTTATCGGCCTGATGATTGAGGCAGGCGCAATACTTGTTACGTACGGGGTAGGTTTGGCAAATCCAGAAATGGTAACAAAACTGTACAAAGGGATGGATTGGAATAACCTGAGGCAATATGATGTTTGGTATTATACTGGAATTATTACTTTAAAAGCTGCGATACTTATTTTAGAGGCGTACACCGCATACATGGTTATTAAAGTGCTTAGTACTATCAAAATGACAAACCCCTTTACTATGCAAGTGGCTAAAAAGCTTGAAAATATTGCCTACACACTCATGCTGGTTTGGGTAGCCGTATTAATCTATAATGGTCAGTTGAAATGGCTTTCAAAAGATGTGGCCGATCTGCAAGGTAAAATGCTTTCTACAGAGTTAATAATTTATGCAGGGCTTGTTTTTGTTATCTCTCAGATTTTTAAAAAAGGGGTGGAAATTCAGACAGAAAACGATTTAACTGTATAACCATGCCAATAATAGTAAACTTAGATGTGATGATGGCGAAGAGAAAGATGTCGTTGAATGAACTTTCTGAGAAGGTAGATTTAACACTCTCAAACCTGTCAGTTTTAAAAACGGGTAAAGCAAAAGCTATTCGTTTTACAACACTGGAAGCTATCTGTAAAGTATTGAACTGTCAGCCCGGAGATATTTTGGAATTTGTTGAATAATTTTTTTAACTCCATACTTTTAAATGAATCTATAAAAAATTTATTGCTGCTGATTCGTCTTCAACAATTAATGTTTACCATCCATCCTTAAAAAAACACTATTCGTGAAGTATGATATATGCATTACAATTAGCCTTGACTAATTTGCACCGGATTTTGAAAAACAACTCTTAAAGTATAACCATGAAACAAAAACAACTGCTGATAGTAGCCATCAGCTTATGCTCCACATTAATGGGTTTTGCACAAAACCTTTCTACAATTACTGGCCTAATTAAAGACAACAATGGCAATGGCGTTGCTGCCGCCACTGTAATGCTGCATTACGCAAAAGATTCTGCACTGGCAAAAACTGCTATCAGTAACAGCAACGGTAATTATGAATTACTGGCCATTAAACCCGGCAATTATTTTATAAGTACCACCGTTGCAGGAATGGTAAAAACAACTTCAGCAGTAATTGAAGTTAAAGAAAATGAAAATGCATCTGTTGCAACAATTATTGTAATGCCTGCAACAAAAAGTTTGCAGGGTGTTACCGTTACCAGCCAAAAACCTATGATAGAAGTTAGGGCTGATAAAACAATTTTAAATGTAGAAGGCACTATTAATGCTGTTGGTAATGATGCGTTAGAATTATTACGCAAAAGCCCCGGTGTAATGGTTGATAAAGATGATAACCTTAGCCTTGCCGGGAAAAATGGTGTGCAGGTTTTTATTGATGGTAAACCATCTCCACTTTCGGGAAACGATTTAGCTAACTATTTAAAAAGTTTACAATCTGCACAAATAGAAGCAATAGAAATTATTACCAACCCTTCTGCAAAATATGAAGCCGCAGGCAACGCCGGTATCATCAACATTAAACTGAAAAAAAATAAATCGTATGGTACTAATGGCTCGGTAAATGCAGGATATGTACAGGGTACTTATGCAAAATATAATGGCGGGCTTAATTTAAATAACCGTAATAAATATATAAATGCATTTGGAAATTACAATTATAATTATGGTGATAACCTGATGACATTTAATTCCCGTAAAGAACAACTGGATACATTATTTACACAGAGCAACAGGATAATTTTTAAAAATAATACCCACAGTTTTAAAGCCGGGCTCGATTATTTTATAAATACAAAAAGTACCATCGGCGCAATTGTTAGCGGCAATATTGCCGGCAACGATATTACCACCGAAGGGCCAATGTATTTTACTCACCTGCCTACCGGCAAGCTTGACCGTATTTTAAAAGCTACCAACAACAATGTAATGGCAAGGAATAATGTGAATACCAATATTAATTACCGCTATGCAGTTGCCAATGGTAAAGAATTAAATATTGATGCTGATTACGGTTATTTTAAAATAAGGTCCGATCAATACCAACCCAATTTTTATTTTCAGCCGGATGGTGTAACAGAGATCAGCAGAATTATTTACAATATGCTTTCGCCTACAGATATTGACCTGTTTAGTTTTAAAACCGATTACGAACAAAATTATAAAGGCGGCAGGTTAGGTATTGGTGGTAAAATTGGAATAGTAAATACTGATAATGATTTTAAACGTTACGATGTTTTTACCTCAGGTAAAATAATGGATACTTCAAAAAGTAACCGCTTTAATTACAAAGAAAATATTAATGCATTGTATGCAAATTACAATAAGCAATTAAAAAAAGGGATAATGGTGCAATTTGGCGTTAGGGCTGAGAATACACATTCGAGAGGTAACTCAACCGGTTTACAAAAAAAGAATACACAGTACACACAATACGACTCTTCATTTAAAAGAGATTATACCGATTTCTTCCCGAGTGCTGCTATTACTTTTAATAAAAACCCAATGAAGCAATGGACCATCTCATACAGCCGCCGCATTGACCGGCCTGCTTACCAGGATTTAAATCCGTTTGAATTTAAACTGAATGAATACACTTTTATGAAAGGCAACACTTTACTGAGGCCTCAATACACCAACAGTTTTGGTGTAACGCATATTTATAAATACAAATTAACAACAGCATTAAACTACAGCCATGTAAAAGATATTTTTGCACAAATACCCGATACGGTAGATAAAACAAAAGGATTTCTTACAAAGAAAAATTTAGCTACGCAGGATATTGCAAGTATAAACATCAGTTATCCTTTTCAGTATAAATGGTATAGTTTCTTTGCTACCACCAATGCCAATTACTCTAAGTATCAGGCTGATTTTGGCGGTGGCGACAGAAAAGTAGACCAATCCGTTTTTGCATTTACTTTTTACATGCAAAACAGTTTTAAACTGGGTAAAGGTTTTACGGGTGAGCTAAGTACCTTGTATATTTCTCCGTCAATATGGCAGGGGTTTTTTAAATCGGCTGCAATGGGCACTGTTGATGCCGGCATATCAAAAACTGTACTTAAAAACAATGGTACCATAAAAGCAGCAGTAAGCGATATTTTTCAAACCATGAAGTGGAGTGGCACCAGTAATTTTGCAGGCGTATTAAGTAACGTTAACGGCCGTGGAGAGATGCCACTGTTTAAATTAAATTTTAATTATCGTTTTGGTAACAGCCAGGTTAAGGCTGCCCGCCAGCGTAAGTCGGCTGTGGAAGATGAAAATAAACGTACACAAAGCAGCGGCGGAATGGGAACAGGAAATTAATTTAAAAATAGAAATAGCAAAGCCACTTCTTATAAAAAAGAAGTGGCTTTATTTTTTAAGTCTTGATAAAATTAAACAGCTTTTAAATTTAACAACGAGCTGTGTACCCAGCCAATTATTTTTACACTGCTGCCATCGGCTTTCACCACATCTTTTTTATCATTCACCAAATACACTTTATTCCATTGCCCGGCAGTTTCAATTAAGCCCACTTCAAAACCTTTACTTAAAGTTTTTATTTTTGGCGCACTGGAACTTGGCGATGCCCTGAAGTTTGTACCATCTTCATTAACTAAATAAATTTTACCCACGTTATCTGGCTGGCCATTTACCTGTTGTTTAAAATCGTCCCACGGAAATGCAGGGCCGGGATCGGGTTTACGTGCCGGTGAAATATCATCATGGCCGACTGCCCTCAATAATTGGTATTCGTAAAAAATTGCTTTGCTCATTTTATATAAAGCTTCTAATTGTGCCTGAGGAAATTTAAACCAATGCTGGTTATCAATCCCTGTCCAAAATTTATGTTTGTGTTTAGCTTTAATAATTTTAGAAGAGGCTGATGGTGGGTAAGTTTTATAAATAGGCCGCTTCGTTCCTTTCTCCTGCCCTATTTTTCTCCGGTAATTTCCGTCACTCATTTTTTCAAGATAACCGGCGTTTACTATTTCAATACCTATGGAGTGATTGTTAAAACCAATTACGCCATCCCAACTGCTGTAGCCGGCATGATTTGCTTTACGGTTAAAGGGAACTAATTGTGTGATGGTACCATCAATATCCAAAACAATATGTGCGGCAATCCTGTCGGGATTACCGCTGGTATTTTTAAACCAGTTTACAGCACTGTCGGCAGTATCGCCTGCGGTGTAATGAATTACTAAATAATCCGGATCGATGATGTAACCCACATTTTGGGTTGGGTTTTTAATTATTTTTTCGGTGTTGTTTTCGGCAACAAGCCAGTGGCGGTCAATTTTCATGATGGTGTTTTTTAAAAGGTTAAATAATTTATTTGATAATTGGACGAAGTTTATTTACAAAATCATTCATGTAATGACTCCGGTTAGAATTATGTATAGGCACATTGTCTTTTGAAAAAGAAACTAAATCAATGTATGAAAAACGTTTTGCTTTTTGTGCCTCATTATAATCATTGCCTTCAGGTTTAAAAAATTGCAATTGATTCAACTCTTTTTCATCGTT